>JAVEVM010000119.1:0-7429 GCA_034005055.1 Desulforhabdus sp.
CTCACTACGCTACGCTCCGTTCGAAATGACAAAAGAGGCATTCTCGGACAAGCTCCTAGCAGAATCAGTTGAAATCAAGAGAGCCGCTGGATGGCAGGTTTCTCTCCATGAGATCGCAAATGGATGCATTGAACCGGTACCGCATCAGCAAGAACTGTATCCTTAATCATTCTGAGCGCGACTGGACCGCTGACTGTCGGTAAAGCGAGCGAGGAATTGCCAAGGTGTGCCGGTGCGCCAAAGCCGAATCGAGTCTTAGCGTGAGTGATCGAACGAATTTCAGGTAGCATGGCATCGACCAAACAGCAAGCAAAAAGGACAGGGAACCCTATTCCTCTTTGTCGGCTGCCGAGGTTCTGCGTGAATCCAGTTCCGTGTCCTCTGCCGATTCAGCAATCAGTACATCAGGGTGCCAGAGGGGCTGGTGCCGGGTGGGCTCCTGCCGGATCCCACAACGATCATAGCCGCAGACGGGACATTCGGGATCAATGCAGGGCTCGGCATGGATAAGAATGTCCGCCTTTCCATTGAGATAATGATTGATTACCTGCTGCAGCTGCATGACTTCGTTGTGCGCTTCCTCCAATGTGAGATCACGCGGCAAAATCATGTGAAAATCGAGATGAATCCGAATTCCCGAACGGATTGCACGCAGTCGGTGAATATCAATCCAGGTACTTTTGCGTTGTCGCGTGAGCAATTCCGAAATCTCCCGCACCAATTCGGGATCGGAAGCGTCCATGAGGCCGGCGAAGGATGCACGTATCAACTTGAAGCCGATGATGAGAATATTGAGTGCCACGAGCAGTGCTATTGCGCCGTCCAACCAATACCAATCGGTCAAATGAACCATGTAAAGCCCGGCTAGAACTCCGGCGGATGTGTATACATCGGTTAAGACGTGCTTCCCGTCAGCCGTTAGGATCAGTGAATGAGTGGTCTTCCCAACGCGCACCAAACAGATCCCTAACACCAGATTGGCCGCACTGGTGGCCAGAAGAATCAACAGTCCGCTCTGCAGGTGGGGTAGCTCGTGAGGCGAGAGGATCTGCGGCACGGCTGTCCAGACGATCCCGGCAGCAGCGAATACAATCAGTGCTCCTTCAAAGCCGGCCGAGAAATATTCAATTTTGCCGTGTCCGTATGGATGAGTCGGGTCGGGCGGTTTGGCTGCCAAGATGATGCTGCCTAGTGCGAAAGCACTGGCAACCACATTGATGATCGATTCAAGCGCATCCGAAAGGATAGCCGAGGAGTTCGTGATGGAGTAGACATAGAATTTCAAAGCCATCAAAACGGTGCCCACTAGCAATGAGCAGCCGATGGCAATCAGGCGGGTCCTAAAAGCTTGGTCTTCCGCGATTTTCATTTAGACTTGCTCCCGATCGCCCTCCCCGGCGAATATGGAATGTACCGGGGCGGAGTGGCCCAAAACGGCAAAAACATTTTTAATAATAACAGTTTTTCGTCAACTTGAGTAAACATAAATCAATTCACATGGGCTCACTTGACCCTCTAAAATCCTTATGTTAATTGGCTTCAACTGTTTCGGATGTTAAGCTTCTAAAACTCAAACGGGGAGCGACTTGACGTTTGCACGAAATGTCGATTGCACAGAGTCTGTTGAATATCGTCTTGGAAGAGGGACGGAAACATCGGCTGAAGAAAGTTAAGAAGATCAATTTGCATGTAGGGGCTTTGTCAGCAGTAGTGCCCGATTCGTTGAAGTTTTGTTTTGATCTGCTTGCCCAGAGCACCATTGCCTGCGGAGCTTCCCTGGAAATCGAGATGGTTCCGATAATTGCTCGCTGTTCCGAGTGCAAAGAGCCGTTTGAGGTTGAAGACCATGTTTATCTATGCCCACACTGCGGGCAGCCCTCCCTTGAATTAATCAGCGGAAGAGAACTTTCTTTGACGAGCATAGAAGGTGAAACGGGAGACACCGATGACGCAGATGAAGATTCCAGTAGTGCGAAATATCCTGCAGGCTAATGACCGGCTGGCCGCAGCAAACCGGAAGCGTTTCGATGATGCCGGGATATTCGTAATAAATCTGATGAGCTCGCCGGGCGCCGGCAAGACTTCATTGCTGGAAAAGACCATTGATGGCTTGGCTGGACGCATAAAAATGGCGGTGATCGAAGGCGATCTTCAATCCGATTTCGATGCGGAGCGCATTCAACGCCGAGGGGTGCAAGCTGTCCAAATCAACACGGAGGGAGGCTGCCATCTGGACGGCAACATGGTCCAGATTGCCCTTGAAGCCTTGAATCTTGACAGCGTTGAACTGCTTATCATCGAAAATGTGGGAAACTTGGTCTGTCCGGCCGAATTCAATCTCGGTGAGCATGAAAAGGTCATGATCTTGAGCGTGACAGAAGGTGACGACAAGCCTCTGAAGTACCCACTTATGTTTCAGCTTTGCAGCGCTCTCCTGATTAACAAGGTGGATTTGCTTCCGTATACCGACTGCAACGTGCAAAAGATCAGACAAAGCGCCCATCAGCTCAATGCCGATCAGAAGATTTTTGAGCTCTCCTGCCGGACCGGCGAGGGGTTGCCTGAATGGCTCGACTGGCTGGAAGAAAAGGTCCGTGCGTTTCGCAAAACACAGAACTGAATCTGAGTGTTGTTAATGAACAACAGAACCGATGCCGAGCAGCGCAGTATCTCCGTTAAGATTGGAGGAATAGTCCAGGGAGTTGGATTTCGTCCTTTCATCTTCCAGCTTGCACAGGAGTATGAATTGTGCGGATGGGTCCGCAACCAGTCGGATGGCGTGGAAATTGAGGCGAGCGGCTCGCGCTGGAATATCGAAGGATTCTTGCGGAACATTCCGAGCAAGGCCCCTCCCTTATCAAAAATCGTCCGGTTTGAGGTTTCAGAGCTACCTTTTTCCGCTTGTGACGGCTTCAGCATCGTTAAGAGCCAGGCTCAAGAATTTCGGCGAACTCTAATTTCTCCCGATGTATGCGCCTGTCGGGACTGCCTGGAAGAACTTTTCGATCCAGACGACCGGCGCTATCGTTACCCTTTCATCAACTGCACCAATTGCGGTCCTCGCTACACCATCATTCAAGACATCCCTTATGATAGGTGCAAAACCACCATGGCCGCTTTCCCCATGTGTCCGCTGTGCGAACAAGAATATGAGGACCCGCTGAATCGGCGTTTCCACGCTCAACCGAACGCTTGCTGGGAATGCGGGCCGCAGATTTGGCTGGAGGAAAGCACCGGGCGATTAGTTGGGGAAAAGGACAGGGCCATTCGCCATGTAGTACGCTTGTTGGCTGAGGGAGCTATTGTGGCGATCAAGGGGCTTGGAGGCTTTCATTTAGCCGTTCATGCCGTCTGGGAAAATGCGGTCGCTCGACTGCGCAACCGCAAAATCCGCGAAGAAAAGCCCTTTGCAGTCATGTTCCGGGATTTAGATTCGATCAAGCGCTATTGTGGGATTGCTGCTGAAGAGGCGAAGCTTTTGAGCAGTCGCTCCCGTCCTATTGTTCTCCTGGCAAAAAACACGGCCCCTACGAGCTCATCCATTGCACCGAGCGTGGCGCCGCGCAACCGTTTCCTTGGGGCATTTCTCCCGTACACTCCCTTGCATCATCTCCTTTTCGACCAGAGCCCGTTTGACGCTCTGGTCATGACGAGCGGCAACCAGAGTGATGAGCCCATTGTTGTCGAGAATGCAGAAGCCAGAACAAGGTTAGACGGAATCGCCGATTATTTTCTTTTTCATAACCGTGACATTCACATGCGCTGCGATGATTCGGTCACCCGCGTGATCCGGCAGTTGCCCCGACCCGTGCGTAGGGCGCGCGGCTATGTGCCTGTACCCGTTTTCCTGCAGGAATCCATGCCGGAGGTTCTCGGCGTTGGTGCCGAGTTGAAAAACACCGTCTGCATGACTCGGGGGAACGAGGCATTTCTGAGCCAGCACGTCGGCGATTTGGAAAACGTTGAGACGCTGCGTTCTTTCGAAAATACCATTGTACATTTGAAGCGGATTCTGGAGATTGATCCACGATGCATCGTGCATGATCTTCATCCCGACTATTTGAGCACCCAGTGGGCTTTGAATCAGAAAGATGCGCCGCTGATCGGCGTCCAGCATCACCATGCCCATATAGCCGCCGTTTTGGCTGAGCACGACATGAGCGGACCGGTGATCGGGCTTGCCTTGGACGGAACTGGATACGGCATGGACGGCACCATCTGGGGTGGAGAAATACTCAAGGTTGAGGGGGACCATTTTGAAAGGCTCGGCCATCTTCGACATGTTTCTATGCCCGGCGGCAGCAAGGCAATAAGAGAGCCTTGGAGAATGGCCGTCAGCTACTTGTGGAGTCTGGCGCCTGAGAATACTTTAGCGGCTTACGGCGATCTATTGGATCGTTGGCCTCGCGAAAAAGTGAAGGTTTTGCTGCAGATGCTCGATAAGCGTCTTAACAGTCCTATAACCTCCTCATGCGGACGCTTGTTCGATGCAGTCTCAGCCCTTGTCGGACTGCGCGATAGTGTCACTTACGAGGGACAGGCCGCCATAGAACTGGAGCAGTCGCTCTGCGAATGCGCCGACAAGTATCGAGGTGAGGTACGCAAAGAGCAAGGAATGTGGATTCTGGATCCTCTTCGTATGGTGGCTGAAGCAGCTCAAGACGTGCGCGACCATCAGCCTGCCGGGCTTATATCGGCACGCTTCCACAATGGCCTCCTTTCACTACTTGTCGAATCCGTTGCAAAGGTGAGCGAACAGACCGGTTTGAAGCGTATTGCTCTCAGTGGCGGCGTTTTCCAGAATGCCTACATTTCGGAACATCTGGAAAAAGAGCTCGCGCATCTCGGCTTCGAAGTTTACAGCCATATCGAAGTGCCGGTCAACGATGCTTGTATTTCATTGGGTCAGGCATATATCGGCGCTCATCGGCTTAGGGCGCAAGGCTGTTGATCTTTTATGCTCTAAACTGAATCTGCGGAGAATGCTTTGAAGTATTTGGATGAATATCGTGATCCTCAGCTTGCCAAAAGCCTGCTCAGTGCCCTGCAGCATCGAAGCCTGGCGAAAGACACGATCAGGCTGATGGAAATCTGCGGCACTCATACGGTGGCCATTTTCCGCTCGGGCCTCAGGCAACTGCTCCCGCCATCAATACAGCTCATCAGCGGTCCCGGCTGTCCGATCTGTGTGACCGCCAACGAGGATATCGACCGGACCATCTGGCTTGCTCAGCAAGATGGTGTGATCATTACGACTTTCGGTGATTTGATGCGGGTCCCCGGCTCTCTTTCTTCTCTCCACCAGGAGCATAGTAAGGGGGCCGATGTGCGGATTGTCTATGCGAGTTTTGATGCTTTGCAGATTGCTCGTGAAAATCCTGATCATCAAGTAGTTTTCCTGGGCATCGGTTTTGAAACCACGGCTCCTACTGTGGCTGCAGCTGTACATCAGGCACGCAGGGAGGAATTAAGAAATTTCACGGTTTTTTCCGCTCATAAACTGCTGCCTCCAGCAATGAGAACCTTGCTGGATTCCGAAGATCTGTCGCTCGATGGTTTCATTTGCCCAGGGCATGTGAGTACGGTGATAGGAGCCCAGGCCTACCGGGAGGTTGCGGAAAAATACGGCATTCCTTGTGTGATAACCGGCTTCGAGCCGCTGGATCTATTGCAGGGCATTATCATGCTGATCGAACAGGTCGAAGCGGGTGAATCCGAGGTGATGATTCAGTATCGGAGGGCGGTGACCTGGGATGGCAACCTTGCAGCAAGGAAGTTAATGGATGATATCTTCCAGCCTGTAGATTCCACTTGGCGTGGCTTGGGAGAAATCCCGCTGAGCGGGCTTAAATTGAGGCCTGAGTGGCAGGGCTACGATGCTGCGACGCGGTTTTCCATGCCAGAGATAAAGGTCAAAGAGCATGCGGGCTGCCGCTGCGGAGAAGTTCTTCGCGGAGTGATAGCGCCCCCCCAGTGCGGGCTGTTCCGGAAAATTTGCACACCCTGGCAACCGATGGGACCATGCATGGTATCCAGTGAAGGAACCTGTGGAGCTTACTATCGCTATCATGACCAGGACAACACAAGTGGCTGAGAGCAGAAGAAACAATCAGATAGTCTGTTCGAATCGGAACCGAGGTCCGATTGCGCGGCCGGCTGCCTAAACCTGTTGAGCCTTCGGGCCGAATAGACACAAGATGAGCATGCAAATGACAGGATCGACCATACAACTTGACCATGGCAGTGGGGGAAGGGCCACCCACGAACTGGTGCAGGAGCTGTTCGCGACAGCATTCAACAACAAATTTCTGCTGGAAATGAATGACAGTGCCCTGGTTGAGATTGAAGCCGGCCGACTGGCCATGACTACGGACTCTTATGTGGTCGACCCCATCGTCTTTCCCGGGGGAAACATCGGCAGCCTGGCTGTTCACGGTACGATAAACGATTTATGCATGTGCGGAGCGCGGCCTCTTTACCTCACGGCAGGCTTCATTCTTGAGGAAGGCCTGGCACTGAAAACTTTGCGGGAAATCGTCGCTGGAATGGCGGATGCTGCACGCAAAGCCAACGTATTCATAGTCGCCGGCGACACCAAGGTGGTGCCCAGGGGCAAGGCGGACAAAATATTCATTAACACTGCAGGAATCGGAATTGTGCCGCCAGGTATAAATATCGGCGGGCATAACGCTCGCCCCGGCGATGCCGTGTTGATCAACGGCACCATCGGCGATCACGGCATGGCCATTATGTGCAAGCGCGAAGGGTTGGCCTTCGAAAATGAAATCAGAAGTGACTCCAGTTCGCTGCATGAACTGGTGGGGGCTATGCTGGAGAGCTGCCCGCATATCAACGTGTTGCGCGATCCGACGCGAGGTGGAGTAGCGACAACCCTGAACGAAATCGCTCAACAGTCCAATGTGGGGATACAATTGGAAGAGGACGCATTGCCGATAAGGGAGGATGTGGCCGGGGCCTGCGAGATTCTGGGGCTGGATCCGCTCTACGTTGCCAATGAAGGTAAAATGCTGGTGTGCCTTCCCGTAGATGCGGTGCAAGAGGTGTTACAAGTCATGCGCCGGCATCCCGCGGGTAGAGCGGCTTGTCAAATCGGCGAGGTGGTAGCCGATAATGCCGGACGAGTTGTGATGAAGACACGGATTGGCGGGCTGCGCCTGGTGGACATGTTGCGCGGTGAACAGCTGCCCAGGATCTGCTGACTCGATTCCTGTCCGCATTAAATTTGAGCTTTTTTGGTTAAAGCTGATCAAGAGCTGACTAGAATCAGCTTGGGGAATATATGCTGATCAAGTGCCCAGACGGGTTAAAGAAAAAAACTTCCATCTGTCTTGTCTGTGGCAGTCGATTGACAGGTATCGGTAGCAGTCTTGAAATCTGCCCCGATTGCATTCGATCTCGTTGGGAAGAA
>JAVEVM010000120.1:0-7423 GCA_034005055.1 Desulforhabdus sp.
CGCGACCATGAAAACAAGCCTGCCCTGGTGATACTCCTCGACGATGTCACCCCTTTGCATACCCTTCACCAAAGAGAGAAGGCGATACTTCAGGAGAAGAATCGGATCCAACGGGAACGAGCCGAGAGCCTGAACCAACTGGCATTGGCGGTCGCTCATCAACTGCGCAACCCGGCCACCACGATCGGTGGATTTGCTCTGCTGATGCTGAAGAAGATGGGGGAAGAATCCCCTTTTGCCAGACACCTGCACAGCATTCTGGAGGATGCCGGACGGCTGGAACGGATGGTCAAGGCGGTGGAAGAATACGCCCGGATACCATCGGCGGTTATCGCCAGGGTCTCGTTGCTGAAAGCCCTGCAAGAGGCGGCATTGATGGCCGAGCAAGCGACACAGAGACTGGAACGACAGATTCAGTGGGTCACCAAATTGCGGCCGATAAGCGTTTTTATTGATTTGCATTTGTTCAAACAAGCTCTGTATGAATGCTTCATGAACGCAATAGAGGCTGCAACCACGGAATTTTGCTCGATTGAGATCAGTGCGGCAAGTAGAGACGGCGTTGTCGCTGTCGAGATTGAGGACAACGGCAGAGGAATTTCATCCATCGATCGGCCCTTTATTTTCGATCCCTTTTTTTCCACCAAGGCGGACGGGGTAGGGATGGGATTGTGTAAGGCGCAACGGATCATTTTCGAGCACAATGGCAGTCTTTACATCAACGATCGTCCAGGAGGCGGAACCATCGTGACCATCGAGATTCCCCAAAGCGAGCTCGATCAGAATGCCGGCGAGCAGGATAGACAATGAGCACCCAGTCCTTCTCCGAAAAGCGCAGTGAACCGCGTTATCCCATCGATTCCATCAACCTGCCGTTCATAGGCTCCCGCGAAGCGGACCATCATTCGTTTCAGTATCTCCTGTCGGATATGAGCCTGCATGGCGCTCAAATCACCATACCAAAATGGCTGGTGGGCAGAGAACGACTCCAGGAAGAAGATATCATCAACTTTCACGTTCCATTCAGGATCAGCAAAGACACCTACGATCAGGGCAAAGTGGCATGGAAAAGGTGGGATTCTGCCATCGATGGACAGGTCTGCGGGGCCCGCATGATCAATAAAGCCCCCCTGCACTACCCTGTCTACATCCGCATGGAAGCCTACGAGATCGGCATTGATCTGACCCAGTTTGAGACGGTAGAAAATCTTCTGGTGCGGGTGGTCAAGGACTCAGGCTTGCTGAAAAGAGGAGTTTTTATCTACCTCCGGCATCTGATCCCATATTTTTCCAGAATTTCGGATTTCTCCTCCGACGACTACCGGGCGCTGAAAAGTATGCTGCTGGACGATGTTTTAGTCAGAGTTGAGCGCAATCAGGAGTGGCTCCAGAATTTTCAGCAGGATATTCTTGCCACACCCGGCTACCAGGTGGACATAGCCAGGCATCTCGATTTGGAGGAGCTTCGCGAGGTAATGGAATCGGAGATTTATTTCGAGCTGTTCAGAAACGTCTTCAGCACCAGCTCGGCTCTGCCTTACCTCGAGGCGATCAAAGAGCTGGAAAAACGGCTCTATGCCAATTACAACACCATTGTCATGATTTACCTGCAGAGCCTGTAAGCAACGTAGAAAAGAGCGACTTCCCATAGCTTTAAGGGCTGAAGGCTCCGAGTGAAAACAAAAGGATGGGATTGAATTCTCAAACCTGATTGGTGAAGAACGACAGCAGCTCCTGCCACGAGGATATTCTCGGAACGCCTCCGTCGACACCAACGCTCTGGCCTGGAGCAACACCTGGCGCAAAGGGAATTTTCCAATCCCGCACATAAGTCGTCCAAATCGGCTTCAATCCAGCTCCCAGGGCTCCCCCCACGTCCGGCTCCGGATCGTCGCCCACATAGGCGATTTCTTCCGCCTTGAAGCCGAGCGCCTTTGAAAGCATCTGAAAAACCAGGGGATGGGGCTTGCGATAGCCGATTTCCCCGGATATCAAAATCACCTCAAAAAATCTGTTGAGCTCGAGCTGCTCGAGTATCGTCCTGGCGGCAGGAGCGTGGGTGAAATTGGAAAGCAAGCCGAGCGGATAAACCTGTTGCAGACGCGCCAGCATTTCTATGGTTTCGGGAATCAACACGGAAAAATCGAAAAAAGCAGAGAAATAGGCATCGACTGCAGCTGCGATCCGCTCATCGTCGGGCGAAATTTCATGCCCCTGCTCCTCGAGCGCGGCACTGATCCAGAAGCGGTTGTGGGTTTCCCTGCCGTCGGACCGCGTCGCTGCGATGAAATGTAGGGCCGCCCGGCGGTGATCGCGTCGAAAGGCCTGGTCATCGACCTCGACACCATTCTGCTCGAGACTGTCGATCAGCCTTGTCAGAGCCGCAACAAGAGCTTCCGGCCGAACGGTAATCAGCGTGTTGAACAGATCGAATCCGATGGCTTTGACATTGTTCATGAGTCTGATTCCTTGAGGTTTGAATGAATCTGCTCCGTTTTTTCAAGCTTGGCATATCCGTTGTTTTTTCAAACTGTTATTGGGTGCAAACGGGACCTTCGGTGCTTATTTATAGTCTTGAGAACCGAATAGCCGGAAGCATCGTAACACACAAGGAGCACATTATGGAAACCAGTCAAAAAGAAAGCTGCATGTTTGAGGGGAAAGAGTATGCAGCAGATGCCGAAGTTTGCCGGGGAGATGATTGCAGAGTTTGTGTGGACGGTAGAATGACTGAATGGAAAGAGCTGTGCTGCCCTCGAATGCTTGATGAATAATGCGCTAAGTACAGCTCCCCGAATAAAGCGGCTATCATCGCATATCGTCATTCCCGCATGCTCCCCGCCCAAAGCCCGCTGGCACAAGCTTTGGCGGGAATCCATTAAAAAGCCTGGATGCCCGCCTTTGCGGGCACGATCGAAAAGAGCCAAACACGGCCGTACCGTAAAGCCGGTGCTCCACATCAGCCGAGCATAAGAGCTGCATCAGCAGCGGTAGGTCTCTGCCGTGTGGTGCACAACAACACCCATTGCGGCCACACATGTTATCGGATTTCCCAACCTGTGCGGGGTCAGGGGATTACTTTCCTTGCCAGGTCCATTCCTAAATCGAGAGCCTTTCGGTTCATTTCGAGAAATCCTGCAGGAATGCGGGTCTCAAGGACCCTCATCACCGATTCCGGCCGCACCAGGTCGGTCAAGCCAAGCACGGCGCCCAGCATGCAGATATTGAAGACAATCGGCTTGCCGATGCGCTCCGTCACCTCCTGGTACATCGGCAGTTGAATCTGGCGGGCATCGACTCGACTTTCCGTTTTCACATATTTGGAATCGGACAGCAGCAGGCCGCCTGGCCGGATGATATCGTTGAACTTATTGTAAGCCTGCTGAGTCAGGCATACTAGAACATTTGGCTGTGTCACCTTGGGAAAATAGATGCGTGAATCGGAAATAATCACATCGGAGCGAGTGGCACCTCCGCGAGCCTCAGGACCGTATGCTTGAGTCTGACTGGCTTCGAGATACTCGTAAAGGACTGCAGCCTCGGCGAGAATGACGGCGGTCGTTATCACGCCCTGCCCCCCCGAACCGGAAAAAACCAACCTGCACCTTTCCATCACGCGCCCCTCCCCGTCGCTCTTGCGATGACTTTATCATATTCGCTGCAGTACTCGGGCTTTTCCACCTTGACGAATACACCTCTTTCGATCAACGAGGCATCTTTCTGTTTGGCTTCAGAACCGATTGGAGTGGTGTTTTTCTTGAACCACTCCACCATGTCGGCGGCTCCCCCCAGCTTGTTTTTTCGGCCGAAGTAGGTCGGGCATTGAGTCAGAACTTCCACCACGGTAAAACCTTTATGCATGAAAGCCTGCTTAAAAATCTCGATCATCTGCAGTGCATGATAGGTTGTGGTGCGGGCCACAAAAGACGCCCCCGCTGCCCTGGCAAGCTCCACCACATCGAAGCCGTAGTCGATGTTGCCGTAGGGCGAGGTGGTTGCCGCGACACCCAAACCTGATAGAGGCGAAAACTGACCGCCGGTCATACCGTAGATACGGTTGTTCATCACAATTGCAGTCATGGCAATGTTGCGCCGAGCGGCATGGATAAAATGGTTGCCCCCAATGGACAGAGCGTCGCCGTCGCCCATTGGTACAATCACCTTCAACTCCGGCTTGCTCAGCTTCACCCCGGTGGCGAAAGCAAGGGCACGACCAAGCAGCGTATGTAGGGAATGAAAATCAACGTAGCCTGAAATTCGCGAGGAACAGCCGATTCCCGATACCACCACAATATCGTTTTTGCTTAATTCAAGCTCCATTACAGCTGTTATCAAGCTCTTTAAAACAGTACCATGACCGCAGCCCGGACACCAAATATGCGGGAAAAAACGCTCTCTGATGTAGTCTTTTACTGTCGGCATCTCCTAGACTCCCTTCCCCTGTATGAGACGCAGAATGTTTCTGATATCTGTAGGTGTTATGAACTGGCCGTCAATGCGGTTGGCTAACGCAACCCGGTTGGGATGTCGCACGGCCCGCTTTACACAGCGCACAATCTGCCCCATGTTCATCTCAACCACCACAATGTGACGGGCATTGGCGCATTTCTCTTCGACCAGATCATACGGGAAAGGCCACAGGGACTGAAGCTCCAGAAGCCCAAGCCGTTCGCCCCGCGCTCGTCGGTTTTCGACCACATGAAGCGCGGAACGGGCCGAACACCCGTAAGAGATCAATATCGTTTGGGCATCATCCAGGTAATATTCTTTGTGGCGAGTGAGGACCTCCACATTGTTTCTGATCTTGTCAACCAGATGTCGGAGCAATCCGTGCACGACTCTCGGATCGTCCGAAGGGAAGCCCCACATGTCGTGAAACAGCCCGGTCACGTTGTAGCGATGCTCGCCTCCGAAGTCCGACATGGGCAAGCGGCCGTCTTCGCGCGGAAGGTATGGATGGTAATCAACCCCGGCCTTAACCGAGGTTCGCAAGCGCCCGACCACAGGAATCTCACCGGCTTCAGGCATGACCAGCTTTTCCCGCATGTGGCCGATGACCTCGTCGAATAACAAGATCACCGGCGTACGATAGGTCTCGGCCATATTGAAGGCGTGCACCGTCATTTCGAATACATCCTGGTGGCTCGACGCGGTCAGAGCGATGATGGCATGATCGCCGTGGACTCCCCATCTGGCCTGATATACATCGCCCTGACTCGGTCCCGTGGGAAGGCCCGTGGACGGCCCGCCCCGCTGCACATCGACGATCACGCAGGGAATCTCAGCCATGATCGCGTAACCGAGACCTTCCTGCATGAGCGAAAAACCCGGTCCGCTGGTTGCGGTCATGACCTTATGGCCGGTCAAAGATGCACCGATTATGGCGCAAATGGAGGCGATCTCATCTTCCATCTGGATAAATTTACCACCCTGTCGCGGCAATCGATAGGACATCTGCTCGGCGATCTCTGTAGAAGGCGTGATCGGGTAGCCGGCATAAAACTGGACCCCGGCGTATAAAGCGGCTTCCACGCAGGCCTCATTTCCCTGCAAAAATCGAACGATCCCGCTCATGTAGAAGACTCTCCTTCCTCTTCTGTTTCGATTTCGATACTCAAATCCGGACATCGAAGCTCGCACATTTTGCAGCAAATGCAATCTTCGGGATGCAGGACCCTTACTTTCTCCTCTTCATCCAGGCTCAGGACTTGCTTCGGGCAGAATCGGACGCAGATCCCGCACCCCTTGCACCACTCCCGATTGATGTGGTGTTCTTTAAGTTTTCGCTTTGCCATATAAATTCCTTCTTCATCAGGCTGCGTTTATGTGAAAATTCAAGCCGCAGCAAAAAGCCTGCTGCAGTTACAGCCAAAATTCATTTCATTGCAGGCCGTTAGGACCGGGGCTCAATGATGATACTACAACATCGGGAGTATCAGGAAAAGACCATGGCATGAGGTTTGAGCTTCGGGCGGGAAGCCCTGCGGCACAAGCGCTTATATTCGAGCCGCATAGGGGGCTCAACGAGCCGGCTGCAGGGCCAATTTTAAGGCATCGGAAGTGATTTGGATTTCATGGAACGTCATGTCTTTTCGCAGATGAGAGGGGATATCGACAAGATCTTTAGCATTATGTTGGGGAATCATCACCTCCCGAATCCCTGCCCGACGTGCGGCCAGTACCTTCTCTTTGATACCGCCCACGGGAAGAACGTCCCCACGCAGAGTGATTTCTCCGGTCATGGCGATATCCCGGCGAATCTCCCGGTTGCTTATCAAGGATGCCAGCGCAACCACCAAAGCCACTCCAGCTGAAGGTCCGTCCTTTGGAATACCGCCGGCCGGGACATGAACATGTATATCGGTCTTATCGAATGCCTCTTCGGCTATACCGAGCTCCTGTGCATGAGCCCTTATGTAAGTCAGGGCCGCCGTTGCCGATTCCTTCATCACATCTCCCAGATATCCGGTGAGGATCAGCTTGCCGCTACCGCTGGTTCGAAGAGCCTCGATAAAGATGAGATCGCCGCCGCTTGGCGTCCATGCCAGTCCCGTAGCTACCCCCGGTCCCCAGGAACGGGTAGCGAGCTCCGGAATGAACCGGGCCGGTCCTAGAACGTTCGCAACCTCCTGCGGGTTGATCACCACCTGCTCGGTGTTGCCTTCGGCAACTTCTCTGGCTATCGCCCTGCAGACACTCGCCAGATTGCGATCCAAATTACGCACACCTGCTTCTCGCGTGTAGGACCGGATGATTTCAAGGATTGCCTGATCCGTTATTGTCAGATTGTCCTGGCTCAATCCGTGATTCTCCAACTGCGGCAACAGGAGATGATTACGAGCGATCTGCAGTTTTTCTTCCTCGGTATAGCCGGGAATTTCAATCACTTCCATGCGGTCCTTGAGTGCCGGCGGGATCGGATCCAACACATTGGCGGTCGCGATGAAAATGATGGAAGAAAGATCAAATGGTACTCCAAGATAATGATCTGAGAATGTGGAATTTTGCTCCGGATCGAGTACCTCAAGAAGAGCTGATGAGGGATCGCCACGAAAGTCCATTCCCAGTTTGTCGATTTCATCGAGCATGAAAACCGGGTTTTTGACTCCCACCCGGCGCAAACCTTGAATGATCCGCCCGGGAAGAGCTCCAACATATGTGCGGCGATGTCCTCGAATTTCAGCCTCGTCTCTCAAGCCACCGAGAGAGATGCGCAAGAACTTGCGCCCCATACTGCGCGCGATGGACTGCCCGAGTGAGGTTTTCCCGACACCGGGCGGCCCGACAAAGCAAAGGATCGGACCTTTGATGTATTTTTTCAATTGCAGCACGGCAAGGTACTCTAGGATGCGCCGTTTGACTTTTTCCAGATCGAAATGGTCCTTATCGAGTATCTCAGCCGCAAGCCGAATGTCCAGACTGT
>JAVEVM010000121.1:0-7421 GCA_034005055.1 Desulforhabdus sp.
GGGGCCTCAGCCGTGCTCCACGCCTTAAAGTGTTTTCGTGTCGTACCGAGTTTAGGAGACGCGCTTGAGGATGGTGGCTACTTTTTCCAGGAGCTCTTTTGGTTTTAAAGGCTTGTCCATATAGTCGTCGGGTTCCGGGATGTCACCCATATCTTCTTCGTCGCTGAAGGAGAACCGGGAACCGGTGTCGGCCCGAACGCTGGATACCATCAGGACGGGCAGACCGCTGAACGCTGCGTAATCAGGCGACGTTCGAAGTGTGCCCATCAGGCTGAAGCCCTCAAAGATGGATTCCATCATGATGTCCAGCAACACCAGATCCGGCTTGATTTCTTTGATCTTCTCCAGGCCTTGCTTGCCGTCGTTTGCCACCGCCACCTCATAGCCATCTGAGAGGAGGATCATCTTGGTGGTCTTTACGAAATCCAGATCATCGTCCACAATAAGGATCTTTCCCTTGGTCGCCATGCAAACACCTCCAGACTATGAGGAGAAAAAGTTCACAAATGCTAAACGCCGTAGTCAGAATTAGCAGGAAATTAACGGAATCGTCCTTGTCTGTCAACAGCAAATCAAGTACCATAGTTCACAAAGTATTTCTAAGAATTGAAGATGCTTGATAATTTCGCAGCGAGGATCGCACATGTGGTTTAAAAAGCTCACCTGGTACAAGCGAATCGGCACCAAAATGAGCGTTTTGACCAGTCTTTTGGTCATTATCTTCATTAGCGCATACACCTATTTTTCCATCAAAAGTCAGCGAGAGTATCTGACCGAGGAGGTCATTAGAAGTGTCAATCTGTTGAGCGATACGATCAAGCTCAGTGCCCGAAAAGACATTCTGCTCTATTCCCCCGAGCGTCTGCACCAATTGGTTGACACCTTCGGCACCCAGCCAGCATTGGAAAAGATCAGAATTTTTAATTACCTGGGAGAAATTATTTATTCTTCGGACAAAACCGAGATGGGCTTGCTGGTGGATAAGCGGGCCGAGCAATGCTACGCCTGTCATGCAGCCGAAAAGCCCCTGGAAAGATTGAGCACTCCGGAGCGCACCCGTATATTTGAGGCCCATGGGAAATACCGCGTGCTGGGCATGATCAATCCCATTTATAACGAGCCGGATTGCTACAATGCCAGCTGTCACGTCCATCCTCCCGACCAAAAAGTGTTGGGTGTGCTCGACATAGATGTCTCCCTCCAGCCGGTGGACGAGCAGATACGGGCGGCCGAAGCCAAACTGCTGGCGACAGGCGTCAGCAGCGTGATTGCCTTGGCAATACTGATAAAATTCCTAATGACCCATTTTCTCAATCAGCCCCTGCGCAAGCTCATCACCGGCACGGTCCGGGTAGCTCAAGGAGATCTCGATTTTAAGATTCCCGTCCGCTCCCAGGATGAAATCGGGATTTGTGCCGGCTCTTTTAATCAGATGACTCAGGACCTCAAGCGCGCCAAGAATTCTCTCACCGATTGGGGCAACCGCCTTGAACAAATGGTTGCCGAACGAACTCGAGCGCTGGAGGTAGCTCAACAGCAGCTGGTAAGGAGCGAAAAGCTGGCTTCTCTGGGCAAGCTTTCAGCGGGAGTAGCCCACGAGATCAACAATCCCCTCACCGGGATCTTGACCTTCAGCCAGCTTCTCATGGAGCAATTTCCGGCGACGAGTCAGGAGCATCAGGACCTCAAAGTCATTGTCCAGGAAACCATTCGCTGCCGCAATATTGTGCGCGGCCTGCTGGAATTCGCCCGGCAGAGCACACCGGAAAAGAGCCCCATCGATGTTGAAGAGCTGCTGCAGGAAATCCTGCACATTGTCGGCAACCAGGAATCTTTCCGGGATATCCTGTTGCAGAGGGAAATAGAGCCCGATATTCCCCGCCTCATGGCGGACCGGGATCAGCTCAAGCAGGTTCTCTTCAATGTTGTGGTGAACGCCGCGGAAGCGATGGCGAGTGGCGGGACTCTGCAGATCCGCGCGCGGTTTGTGCCGGAACGATCGCAGGTGGCTCTTGAATTCATCGACGACGGTCCCGGGATTAGCCCGGATAATTTGAACAAGCTGTTCGATCCGTTTTTCACGACCAAAGAGATGGGTACAGGGTTAGGGCTGGCGATTTCCTACGGGATCATAGAGGCTCATCGTGGTAACATTGAAGTGGAAAGCACGGTTGGCGAAGGAACTCACGTTACCATCACCCTGCCCGCAGAAGCCTCCGCGCAGAAGAGCCCGACAGCAGGGGAATTGATTGGGATCGCCTAAAAGACGTAGAAGAAATCCTCTTCCAGGTTGATTTGCAAACGTTTTGTCATCAAGACGACATCGCGGGTCTCACTTTTTTGTAAAGTCATGAAGCCGCCCTCAAGGGTGCACTTAACTTCAAACCCCAGTTGCCGAAAGGCTTTAATCGCCAGCTGGTTTTCCGACAATATTTCCGCCCGCAGAGAGTAAAGACCCAATCGGTTGCCGATCTCAATCAGCTCCTTGATCATGGCGGAGCCCAAGCCCAGCCTGCGGTAGCCTTTGCTGATGAAAATGCGCACATCGGCAATGTGGCGGTAAACCCCCTGCATAAGGTGCAGACTGGAGACACCCACTATCTGTTCGAGCGCTTCATCCCAGCTTACCAGCGGCAAGACTTTCCGATAGTCCAGGTTCTCAATCCAGCGAGCGACAACCTTCGGGTCTCGGACCTGGTGGCGCAGAGTGTCGGCTTCATGATCGGGAACCTGCGAGAAAAAAATTCTAAAAGCAGCCTCATCCGACTTTTCCAGAAGCTTGAAAATAACGATGTCGCCGTTGATTAAAATTGATCTCTTGGGGGGATATTCCAGCTTTGCAGCCACATTTTCCATGAGCCAGACACCACCATTTTGTTAGAGGTACTAAAGCAGTTGGATTGCATTCTACTGAGAAGTTGCGCTAAAAACAACCTATTTGCTTTTGACCGCGAACAAGAATTTCAACTTACTCTCATATGGAGGACGAGCCATGTACGAACAACTGCGGATCGGATTTGCCGGCGGCGGAAATATGGGCGAGGCATTGATCAAGGGCATGCTTTCCACCTCCCTGCTCACTCCCGACAGAATCGGTGTGTACGACGTCAGCGCATCGCGCATGCAATATCTGCAGACAAACTACCAGATCACACCCGCTTCGGGACTGCCCGAGCTTGCCGGCTCCAGTCAGGTGATCATCCTTGCGGTGAAGCCCCAGAATATCGTTGAGGTGCTCGACCAGTTGCGCCCGCAGGTTAGCCATCGACCCTTGGTGATATCGATCGCAGCCGGTATTCCCATCTCCACACTCACCAGGCAGCTCACAGAAGATATATCGGTGATTCGGGTCATGCCGAATACCCCCGCCCTGGTGCTGGAAGGAGCATCCGCTCTGGCACGCGGGCGAAAGGTGTCCGATGACCAGATGCAGTTAGCGTTGGGGCTTTTCCAGTCGGTCGGAAAGGCCATCGAAGTCGATGAAAAATGGATGGACACCGTCACAGGCCTGAGCGGCAGCGGTCCGGCATACATACTGCTGATGCTTGAGGCTTTAATTGACGGGGGCGTTCTCATGGGACTGCCCCGCCAGATTGCACGTGAGCTGGTATTGCAGACCTGCCTTGGCACGGTGAAAATGGCTCAGCAGACGGGAAAACATCCCGCCGAGCTCAAGGATCTCATCACCTCGCCGGGCGGCACGACCATCAGCGGTCTGCAGGTTCTTGAAGCCCATTCGGTGAGGGGCGCTCTGATGGGAGCTGTGCAGGCTGCCTCCGCGAGATCGAGAGAATTGGGCAAGAGCAGTTGACACCGGGCGGCGAGAGCCGCTGCCCGCTTCTGATCGATGCCGCGCTAGCCGTCTACGTAGATGATGTCGCCCTTCGGCGACCAGACTTGGCTTTTTTCGGGGACAACTGCTCGGTACGATTCTACCAGATCCCCTATTTTGGCCTTGTTGAACCCCCGGATCTTGATCCCCACCTGCTGGCCGGCGCCTGCCTGTTTGGCGGGCCTTCTCTCTATCTGCATGGATTCGATCTTGCCGTTGTAGATTGGGCCCATGGCCGAGATCACGCGGAAGTCTTTGCCGACCGTCAAGCTTCCCGCGGTAATTTCGCAGCCCAGGATGCTGTCCTTGTGTCCGCTTTTGAAAAGTGCGATGACCCGAGCCGAACCGAGAGTCTCTTCGCCTGACTCCTGAGGCAGCAAACTGCGTGCAATCATGCGCAAGTCTTCGATTAGGCGATAGATGACCCTGTAGATTCTCACTTCCAGGCCGTGCTCTCTAACGAACTGCTCAAGCTTGGGCATCAGTTCGGCATCAAAACCCACCACCAGTTTGCTTCCGCTCAGTGCCATCATCAAATCCGACTTGGAGATCGGGCCTACACCGCTGTCGATCACCTCGAATTTTATGCCGTCAACTTTTATATCGACAATGCTCGCCACGACCGCATCAACCACTCCCACCGAATCACATTTGACCACCAATTCAATTCGCTTGACACCACCTCCAACTGCTTCACCAGATCGCGGAGTATTGCTTGCTGCATGCTTCTTACTCGGCATTTCGTCCTCCGCACAATGAGTCTTTCGATCGTTTCCACGAAGGGTTAACCCGGTCACAGCATTGAGACGTCGGCTGAGATATTCGCAGATCCCGCATAAATCAGAAACAAACAGATGCCGGTTGTCGGTTACCGCCGCGACCGCATTTCAGATGAGCTTTCCCCGTCTTCAAAGAATCTTGCAAGTATTATAAGCAGCGGCAGGCAAGATGCCATCCCAATGAGAGCGCACAATGAAAATTCTTCAGAAGCTGAGCTGTTTTTTGCGACCTTGCTGTACTTCACAGAAACTTGTCCGCCAGCCAGTACAGCGACATGCCCACTATGACTGTACCACCCATGGACCTGGTCTTGAGAGCAAACAAAAAGGTAGGCAAGGCCACCAGCGACTTGATTTGAAAAATATCGAGCCGGCGGGGGGACTGGGTTGTGAAGAGATCCGCGAAGATGAGAGCGCTGAGGATCGCGACCGGGATCAGGTCCAGCCATTCGATCAACCACTGAGGCAAACGCCGCCGGGCCAGGAAAAAAAGCGGGAACCAGCGTGGGATGTAGGTCACAAGCCCCATGCTAAGCACGGTGAACAGATATCGATCAGTTGACATGAATGCCTTTTTTGCGTTGAACGTGCCTCCTCAGACAAAAACCTGCCGTCGCGGCAAGCACAGATGCCAGCACCACATATGAATTTCCGGGAATCAGAAGCGACAAAACAACCGCCAGAGCTCCGGCCAGAATGCCGGTAATGTAGTATATGCGTCCTCTCAACTGGAATACCAGCAAGGCCAGAAACATGGCACTCAAGGCATAATCGATTCCGAAACTGCCCGCCGCTATGAACTCTCCGCCGTAGCCCCCGGCCACCGTGCTGATCACCCAAGCTGCATTAGCGACGTGATTCACCACCAGCGCCCTGCCCTTGTCCCACTCTCTCTCCCTGAATTTCGCCATATTGACGGCAAAGCTTTCGTCGGTCACCCCGTAGGCAAAAAGAGAAAGGAACTTCCGGTCTGCACGTTGAAGATATACAGCCAGGGAAGAGCTCATAAGAAAATGCCTCAGGTTAACGATGAATGTTGTCATGGCGATGGCCATGACGGCCGCACCGGAGCTCAACATCGAAACCGCTATGAACTGCGCGCTGCCGGCAAAAACAAATACTGACATCAATGCGATCTCAATCGGGCGCAAGCCGGCTTTTTGGGCCAACACTCCAAAAGCGAGCCCTATTGGGAAATAGCCCATGCAAATAGGCCATGCGGCTTTGAAGCCTTCAATGAGGGTGGTTGTGAACTTCATCTCACAGTCAAAACCGATCTCTGAGCGCAGATTCAGCAACTCCGTTTTGCGTCGTATAAACCGCAGTCGGCTGATCTGCCGGCCACCTGCACAGACATCGCAAGGTACAGCTCCACAGAATAAAGTGTCTATTATCCCAGATCGTTATTCCCGCACGCTTCTGCGGGATTCCACTAGGAGCTTGTCCGAGAACTGTCATTTCGAGCCGAAGGCGAGAAATCTTGTGCTTGCAAGTAGCTGATTTTACAGATTTCTCACTACGCTACGCTCCGTTCGAAATGACCAAAGAGGCATTCTCGGACAAGCTCCTAGTCCGCCTTCGCGGACCTGACCGAAAAAATAGCCGAACACTTTATTGCATGGAAGTGTAAGCAGCCTGATGATCAAAGCTCGGCTGGCAAATCGGCCAGCAAACCAGAGCAACCGTATAAATGATTCCCGCCAAAAAGTCCATAAATCGACCAGGATTTGACGCATATGTCGAAATTGGCTATTCCGGCAAGGCAAGACGGATTATGCTGAATCGAGAGGATGCCGACCTAAAGGAGTGCACTTGCGGGGAGCTGGTGGGCTTCTTTTTATGACCTTATAGAACGAGGAGGAGACAGATGCGCCACGAATTTATCGCCACCCACGAAGAGAGCCTGCTCCTGATTGTTGACTTTCAGCAGGCGATGCTGAAAGCCGTGAGCTCGTGGGAAGCGTGCGCCCTGAAGATCAAACAGCTCATTCGCGTAGCCGATGTGCTGACGGTTCCAATCCTGCTTACCGAGCAATACAGCAAGGGACTCGGTCAGACTATTCCCGAAGTCCTGCAGGAAGTCGAATCTCCTCAGGTTTTTCAGAAGGAGCACTTCAGCGCCTGCCTCGAGACAGAATTTCTGTCGAACCTACACTCGTTTTCTCGCAACAAGTTGGTCGTGACCGGAATGGAAGCCCATGTGTGTGTGCTGCAGACCAGCCTTGACCTGATAAAAGCAGGCTATCAAGTCCACCTGGTGGCAGATGCTGTGGCATCGCGGGCAACCGAGGACCGCGATGTCGCTATAGATTTGCTGCGTCAGGCAGGAGCCGTGATCTCCTCGACGGAAATAGTCATTTTTCAGTGGGCTCGTCGTTCCAATACGGACGACTTTAGAAAGATCCTGCCGATTGTGAAGTGATCTTGAGACATGGAGCAAATTCACGGACCCTACTGAAACGGAGGTTCCCAAAGGAACCTCCTGCCGGTTAAGAGCTGAACCTTCAAACGCCAAGGTAGACGCTACTTGCCTCCTTGACCGTTGCGCCTCCACAGTGGCTCGCCCGTGTCAGGGTCGCGTAGTTGCACCAATTCTTCTCCAACCGTTATGGTCATGGCAATGTAGCGCTCGACAAGATTAAAGTTCACAATATAACCTTCAACATGGATGTCATCGCCCACTACGGGACGCTCTATTCCAAGGTTCGCCCAGTACCAAACCGGTCCGATCCCGTAAATGGTCAAGGTTTCTCCCGCAGCAGTCACCAGTTCCATCCCCTCGCCGGGAACTATGCCGACTACTGTCCCAT
>JAVEVM010000122.1:0-7407 GCA_034005055.1 Desulforhabdus sp.
CAGCTTCACACTGTTTCCCAGTTGATCTTCCATCTTGCGGGTATACTTCAAGGCATTGGAGAACAGATTATCGAACACCTGAGAGATCAGACCCTTATCAACAAAAAGCGTCACTTCCTCATCGGGAACATCTTCAAAACGGTTGTCGACCACGATCCCTTTCTTCTCCAACATCGGGATATAGCGTTCCAGTAGAGGCTCGATGATTTCCGTCCTGAAATTACAGGACTGCTTTCTCAATACATAAGTCCCCTTTTCGAAGTGATCGCGGCGCATCAGAGTCTCCAGAAAAAGACTGGTATGCTCATAATGTTTCGCCAAGGCCTTCGATTCCTCTTCGAGACTCTCGTTATTCTTCATCAGGCTGCGATATATTTTGCGGGTTTCGCTTAACTTCGATTCGCCCCGCCCGAGGAACTGGATCACGTCGATCATTTGCTGCTGCAGCTGTTTATAACTTTTGATCAGCTTATTGAGACGGAGAAGAAACAATCGATAATACAGGTTCGGAGAGATGACATTATGCTCTATGTCGGCAACCAACTGGTTGATAAACTTGATATGGTTGATGTTCTGCTCAATGAGCAGCTTCTGGTGCAGATTGTAGCCGATTCGATTGGTGAATTTTTCGAGGAAGAAGTGTTCCTTGGCATCTATTTTTTCTTTAGGCGATATTTCAAACATTCCCAGAATGCTGCCCTGCGTATGGAATGGAATCCACCGGGTGAGGGCTTCGTTTCCGTGCACCGGAAATATCCATGCATCTTGGGTTTCGCAAGGAGCCGTACAGAGATCGAGAGTGGATAAGGTACGATCCTCCTGCGGAATCAATCCGAGCTCGCTGGTACAAACCAGCTGTAACCGAGACGTTTGATGATCGATGACGTACAAGCGGCTTTCAAGCCCAAAGAAAACTTTGGGAACAGCTACGCTGATTTGATAGAGATATTCTAAGCTGGTATATTCCTGTGCAAGATCGAAGAAGGTGGCAAACGCTTCCTCTTGAAGTCGTTCGAAGTTATAGCGCTCGTAGGCCTCTTTTTTTTCCTTCACCCTCCGGTAGATGTCCATGTGCGAACCTTGCTGCATGGGCTAAGCTATAGCCTTGATTCCGAATAGTCAGCTCCGCCTACTATGCGACGCCGTTTAGGGGAGCCCCGCACACCGTTTCCCAAGAAACTTCCAGCTCATGTTTCAGATTGCGCTCCAAAAGCTCCTGCACTGCAAGAATTGGCTCTTTATCTTCATACAAGACTTGATAAACCAGCTCGGAGATGGGCATATCCACCTCCATGCGTTGAGCCAGGAAATGGACCGATCGGGCAGTCTTCACCCCCTCGGCAACCATGCGCATCTCCGCAAGGATATCGGCCAGCTTTCTTCCCTGCCCCAGTTGAAATCCGACCGTTCGATTTCTACTCAACTCTCCGGTGCAGGTCAAAACAAGATCACCGACGCCGGAGAGCCCCGAAAAGGTCAAGGGGTGCGCTCCCATTTTCACTCCCAGTCGTGCAATCTCCGCCAGCCCGCGTGTGATAAGAGCCGCACGGCTGTTATGGCCGAAGCCCAACCCGTCGCTGGCCCCGGCAGCCAATGCGATCACATTTTTTAGCGCACCGGCCAGTTCCAAGCCGACCTTGTCCAGACTGGTGTAGACCCTAAAATAAGGGGTGGAAAAGACCTCCTGCACCAGCTTGGCGGTTTCCAGATCATCGGCGGCCGCAGTAATGGCGGTGGGAACTTTCTGAATTACTTCGCGAGCAAAAGAAGGCCCTCCCAAGCAGGCCAATCCGACAGAATCCGAGGCACGCAGCAGCTCTTTCCAGATACCTGACATGGTAAGAAGCGTCTCGTTCTCGATTCCTTTGGTTGCGCTCACGATGAGGGTATTTTTTTCTAGAAAAGGAAGCATTTGCATGGCTACCCGACGGTAGACATGCGACGGGACGACCATCACCAAAAGGGAGTGGCCGGCCACGACACCTTCCAGATCGTTATGTGGAAAAAGCTTCCCGTCGAGCCGGAAACCGGGCAGATACAGCGTGTTTTCCCGAGTCTCAGCGATTATAGTGCACAGATCCTCTTCATAAACCCAAAGATCAACAAGGTGCCCCTGAGCAGCAAGCAGCTGTGCCAGAGTTGTTCCCCAGCTTCCGGCGCCAATGACTCCGATAGGACCAACATCTCTCATCAGTCTTGCGTATCCTCCTCCCGGTTTTCCTCGGATTCCACCAACACTGCCAGATCCGTCACCTTTTCGCCTTCATCCAGCCCTATTAACTTCACGCCCTGGGTGACCCGGCCTATTTTGCTGACTTGAGCCACTGGCGATCGAATCAACCTGCCCCGATCGGTAATGAGCAGTATTTCGTCATCTTCCCCTACCTGGCGAAAGCCAATGACCTTCCCATTGCGCTCGGTGACCCGAACATTCAATACTCCCTTTCCAGCTCGTCCCTGCGGTCGATACGCTTCGTTGGGGGTGCGCTTGCCGAAGCCATTTTCAGTCACCACTAGAATGGACTTGCCTTCGTCAATAACATCCATACCCACCAATTCGCTGCCGTCCAAATTCATTCCGCGTACTCCGCGGCTGACACGCCCGAGAGGTCGAAACTCCTTTTCATCCGCACGCAAGGATTTACCCGCCCTGGACATTAGGAACAGATCTTGATTTCCATCGGTTATGCGGGCACAGATCAGCTCATCGTCTTCATCCAAGACAATCGCTTTGATTCCGGTAGAGCGAGGGTTTGCGTAGGCCGTCAGTTCCGATTTTTTGACAATACCGTTCTTGGTCGCCATCACCACATAGTGATCTTCCTTGAATTCTTTAACAGGAAGAATAGTCTGGACTTTTTCGTCTTGCTGCAAGGGCAGAAGGTTAACGATCGCTTTACCGATAGCGCTTGGCCCCACTTCGGGTATTGCGTAGACTTTTAGCCAGAAGACCTGGCCGCGGTTGGTGAAAACCAGCAGGTAATCGTGCGTGGAGGCCGTGAAAACAATCGTCACCACATCCTCTTCTCTGGTGCTCATGCCGCTCCGGCCTCTTCCCCCCCGCCTCTGGCTGCGGTAGATGGAAAGAGGGGTTCTTTTCACGTAACCGGCTCGGGAAATGGTTACTACCATCTCTTCCTCTGCGATGAGGTCTTCAAGACAAATCTCCCCGCTTTCGGCAACGATTTCAGTTTTTCTACTATCGCCATACTGGCCCATCAGCTCTTCGATCTCATCCCGAATGACTTGATCGACCAATGCGGGAGAAGCAAGGATCTGACGGAGTCTTTCGATGTCTTTTATTATCTGCTGGTATTCTTCCAGGATTTTTTCTCGCTCCAACCCTGTCAGACGCTGCAGACGCATATCCAAGATAGCTTGGGCCTGCACATCGCTGAACTGAAAGCGCTGGATCAATCCGGCTCTAGCTTCTTGCGGATTCGCAGCGGAACGAATCAACTGGATGACTTCATCCAAGTGTTCAAGAGCTTTCTTCAGCCCTTCCAATATATGAGCACGCTTCTCAGCTTGTTTGAGCTCAAACTGGGTGCGCTTGACAACCACTTCGCGCCGGAAATCGAGAAAATTTTGCAGCACACCTCGAAGATTCAAGACTTCCGGCTTGTTATCCACCACCGCCAGCATGATGACGCCGAAGCTGCTTTCCAGGGCGGTGTGCTTGTAGAGTTGATTTTCAATCACTTTGGGCTCTTCACCCTGGCGCAAAGTGAGCACCATCCGCATGCCTTTGCGATCGGATTCATCGCGCAGGTCGGTAATTCCCTCGATTTTCTTCTGCTTTACCAGCTCAGCAATTCTTTCCAGGAGCCGCGCCTTATTGACCTGATAAGGCAGTTCCGTCACAATCAGATGCTGCTTCTTGCCAGATTCTTCCACCTCAATGCGGGCCCGCATCTTAATCACGCCCCTGCCGGTTTCATAAGCCTCTTTAATCCCCTGGAATCCATAAATGAAACCAGCGGTTGGGAAATCAGGTCCGGGAATAAACTTCATCAACTCGCTGATCTCTATGTTCCAGTTATCCAGACAGGCCAGCAGCCCTTTGCACAGCTCGTTAAGATTGTGTGGAGGAATATTGGTGGCCATCCCGACCGCAATTCCGGCCGAGCCGTTCAACAGCAGGTCGGGCACTCGAGTGGGCAGTACGGTGGGCTCTAAAATGGTGTTGTCATAGTTAGGCTGAAATAAGACCGTCTCTTTTTCAATATCCCGCATGAATTCATGGCCCAGCCGTGCCATTCGAACTTCAGTATATCGCATGGCCGCGGGAGGATCACCGTCGACAGAGCCGAAGTTGCCTTGTCCATCCACGATGGGGTAGCGCATGGAAAAATCCTGCGCCATTCTCACCAGCGTGTCATACACAGCGGTGTCCCCATGCGGGTGATACTTACCGATCACATCGCCCACGATACGAGCGGACTTCTTGTAGGGCTTATTGAAATCGTTTTTCAACTCGTGCATTGCAAACAGTATGCGTCGATGGACCGGTTTTAAGCCGTCGCGTACATCCGGAATGGCTCGGCCGATGATCACGCTCATGGCATAATCAAGATAAGAAAGCTTTATCTCATCTTCGATATTGATCGTTTTGTGTTCCATAAAAATGCCTGTATTCCCGATGAAGGTGAGCATTCCGGACGAGAAGCCCGGAACCTCTTGTTTCTAATATGGTCGATATTCTTATTGTAGAACCGCCTCGTCGCCTTTTGCCACCGCTTACTCCCCTCTCCAGGCTCTACGCTAAATATCAAGCTCCCTGAAATCCAACGCATTAATCTGGATAAAGTCGCGGCGGGGCTCCACCTTGTCGCCCATCAATGTAGTGAAGAGCTCGTCGGCCAGATACAAATCCTCAACTCTCACTTGCAGAAGAGTTCGCTTTTCTGGATCCATGGTCGTCTCCCACAGCTGATCAGGATTCATTTCTCCGAGACCTTTATAGCGCTGAATGCTGGTGCCTTTTTTGGCCTCGTCCATGAGGAACTGAAAAAGCTGGCGCGGGTCCTCGAAGCTCTGCTCGCTCTGAGAATCTTTGACCATATAGGGTTTTTTATGAAGTATTCCGAGCTGCTCGTAAAGCTCTAAAAGCTTTTTGAACTCTATGGATTGCAGAAATTCATAGCGCAATCTGACTCTTTCCTGCCCGTTGCTTGGCTGCGAAATCTCCAGATCGTAGCCCCGATGCTCTTCTTCGAGCTCTATCGACGCAGCTTCGTACCCCGCCTGCTCAAGCTCTGCTTTGAGCACCACCATGCTTTCGCGGTCAACCGGGGACAAGTCTTTCTCACTAAACGTTTGAATGACTTTCTCCAGCAGTTTTTTGTTGAATCCCCTTTTGCTCTGGCGCTCAAGCCAATCTTCGTATCTGGAGAAAGTCTTCATCAGCTCAATCAAAAGAGTCGGGGAAAGAGCCTCCGGTTGCTCGGGAAGAATCACTTCCTTACGGTCGGCAGCCCTTCTCAACAGCAGGGCGTTGAGCTCTTCGTCATCTTTCAGATAAAATTCCTGTTTGCCCATTGCCAATCTGTACAGCGGTGGCTGAGCAATGTAGAGGTTGCCTCGCTCGATCAGTTCGGGCATCATGCGGAAAAAAAAAGTCAGCAGCAAGGTGCGGATGTGTGCTCCGTCGACGTCCGCATCGGTCATGATAACCGTTTTGTGATAGCGCAGTTTATCAGGATCATATTCATCCTTGCCGATACCCGTTCCCAGCGCCGAGATCATATTTCTTATTTCCTGGTTTTCGAGCATCTTGTCAAAGCGCGCCTTTTCCACGTTGAGTATTTTTCCGCGAAGAGGAAGAATCGCCTGAAATCGACGATCTCGGCCTTGCTTTGCGGAGCCGCCGGCAGAATCGCCTTCCACGATGAAAATCTCGCTTTTGGCTGGATCCCGCTCCTGGCAATCGGCCAGTTTGCCCGGCAGCGAATGGTCGCTCAATATTCCTTTGCGCCGTGTCAGCTCCCTGGCCCGGCGTGCTGCTTCTCGAGCCCGTGCCGCCTCCAGGATCTTTTCCAGTATGATCCTTATCTCTTTTGGGTTTTCCTCAAAAAAGATGGACAATTTTTCATAGACCAGGTTTTCAACCAGCCCCTTGACTTCGCTGTTGCCTAACTTGGTCTTGGTCTGCCCTTCGAATTGGGGCTGTGGTAACTTGACGCTAACGATGGCCGATAATCCTTCCCGGACGTCATCGCCGGTGAGCTTATCCAGGTCGGCTTTCTGCATCTTGGTTTGGGCCGCATATTGCTTGATCGCTCTGGTCAAACCGGTTTTAAAACCGACCAGATGTGCCCCGCCTTCGCGCGTGTTGATGTTGTTGGCGAATGTGAAAATTTTTTCATTGTATGTTCTGTTGTATTGGATTGCGATATCAACGGAGACGTCTTGTCTCTCACCGCTCACTTCAATGATTTCCGGATGCAGCGGCTCCTTGTTTTTATTCAGATATTCAATAAAGGATTTCAGCCCCCCCTCGTAGCAGTAACTCCTTTCCTTGGGAATTGACTCATCTGATAAATCGATGCGCACGCCACGATTCAGAAAAGCAAGCTCGCGCATCCTCTGTGCAATGATATCAAAGCTGATCTGGGTCTCGGGAAAGATGAGTGGATCGGGTTTAAAGGTGATTTTGGTGCCTCTTCGGCTGGTCTCGCCTTTAACGGTGAGGGGCGTAGCTGTTATTCCGCGCTCAAAGCGCTGGCTGTATATTTTGCCGTCACGGCGTATTTCGACCTCAAGGTATTCGCTCAGTGCGTTTACAACAGACACGCCTACGCCGTGCAATCCGCCCGACACCTTGTAGCTGGAAGCATCAAATTTGCCCCCCGCGTGCAACTTGGTCATGACCACTTCAACAGCCGGCAGGTTCTCCTTTTCGTGCAGGTCGACTGGAATACCACGGCCGTTGTCTTCCACCGTAATGTTTCCATCCAGATGAATTTGTACGCGAATGTGATCGCAATAGCCGCCTAGAGCTTCATCAATGCTGTTATCGACAACCTCGTAAACAAGATGATGCAATCCTTCCGTCGATACGTTGCCGATATACATCGAAGGTCGTTTGCGGACGGCCGTCAGCCCTTCCAAGACGGTAATCTGCTCCGCGGTGTAATTGTCGTTGGAACCTATTTCATTTCTATTCAGTTCTGCCATATAAACCTCATCTGGGTAGATACACTTGCAAATGGTAAAGCTTGCTATCCTGAGCTCGGCAATTTGGATGTGAGTTGCAGATGGGTATTCCCCCCGATCTGCTTGCATCAGGTTAAAAATCCCGTTATATGAAGATAGGAAGGAAGCTCCCCTGGTGTAGCTGTCAGCCAAACTGATCGGTATAGCTCAAGAACAAATTATTATAGCCTTTCCCAGAGTCTTTTTCAA
>JAVEVM010000123.1:0-7402 GCA_034005055.1 Desulforhabdus sp.
ACCAGCGCTGAGATGATAGATCGTCAGCGCCAAACCTGCTTGCGACCCCTGCAGGTAGGATCGGCCCCGCACTTCGGTGCTTCCGAGGTTGCCCGTGCAATTTCGAAAAATCACGGGCCTTGAGCGCTTCTCCTATGAAATGGTGAGGTAATATTTCGGAGATACGTGTGCATTGGGCGAAATCCACTTGCCTCATGTTTGGGGGCTTTCCCTTGGAAGAGTCACCCCAACAATTACACAGCTCTCAAAACAGTCCTTGACATGCCGGTTGGGATATTTTATACAACAACGCTTCGGATTCGATATTTTTTTAATGCTTGGAGATTTTATAATGAAGACAATTAGCGCGAAGTTTGAAGCGGATCGGCGTAAGTGGGTAGTGCTGGATGCCGAAAATCAGGTGTTGGGCCGCCTTGCGAGCCAGATAGCCATGCGTCTCAGAGGCAAGCACCTGGCCCACTTTACGCCCCATGTCGATACGGGTGACTTTGTAGTAGTCATCAATGCTGAAAAGATACAGTTGACCGGGCGGAAATGGGATCAAAAGGTTTACTACCGGCATTCCGGCTACGTGGGCGGTTTGAAAGCCGTGACAGCTCGCAAGCTCAATCAGGAAAATCCTGAAAGAATAATCCGGCTGGCTGTTTGGGGAATGCTTCCCAAAAATCGCCTTGGGCGTAAGCTGTTAAAGAAATTAAAAGTGTATCGTGGTGCCGATCATCCCCACGAAGCCCAGCAGCCGACCAAGATAGCATTGTAGAGGAGTATGAGGAGAGACGATGGCTGACCAACGTTTTATTGCTACAGGGAGACGAAAAACCGCTGTAGCTCGTATTATTCTGGAGCCCGGCAGTGGGCGCGTGACGATCAATAAACGGCCTGTCGACGAGTATCTGGACCGTGAAACCAGCAAAATGATTATTTCTCAACCGCTGATTGTTACCGGCACTTTCGGAAAATTGGATGTGAAGGTAAATGTGCGCGGCGGCGGCGGCTCCGGGCAGGCGGGAGCTATCCGGCATGGTATTTCCAAGGCGCTGCTCGAATATAATCCGGAATTCCGTGAAGTGTTGAAGCGTGCCGGTTTCTTAACCCGCGATTCCCGGGTTAAGGAGAGGAAAAAATACGGACAGCCTGGAGCTCGTGCTCGTTTTCAATATTCCAAACGTTAATAAAACTTCCCAGATAGCTTCGACCACATTGTTTTACTGATAACGGGGGCATTGCGCCAATGGCGTGGTGCCCCTGTGTGTTATAGAGGAAACATTCCGATCTACCGGGGTTGTTCGAGCACACCGGTTGTGCTCATCAACTGCCTGCAGGGAATAGAGTCAGCCATGGTACGAGTCGCGATAGTAGGGGCGTCAGGATATACCGGCATAGAGTTGATTCGCATTTTGAATCAGCATCCGCAAGCCGAGTTAAAGATAATTACTTCCCGTGTGCAGTCCGGCATGAGAGTCGATGAATATTATCCCGCTCTCAGGCGGCATTGCGATCTCGCCTTTGAAGATGCCGATCCCGATCGATTGGCACAAGAGGTCGATCTGGTATTTACAGCCTTACCTCATCAGGCCGCCATGGATTTTGTGCCGGAAGTTTTGGGGCGCGGCTTGAAGGTGGTCGATTTGAGTGCGGATTATCGTTTCCAGGATGCGAAAGTCTACGAGGCCTGGTATCAGCCCCACAAGACTCCAGAGTTACTCTCTCAAAGCGTTTACGGACTGCCGGAGCTGCACCGCGAAGAAATCCGCGCTTCCAAGCTGGTGGGCAACCCCGGTTGCTATTCTACCAGCATTATATTGGCGACTGCGCCTCTTTTATCACGTAAACTGATCCGGCACCAGAGCCTCATTGCCGATTCCAAGTCAGGAGTGAGCGGCGCTGGACGCGGCTTGTCACTGGCAACTCACTTTTGCGAGGTAAGCGGCGGATTCAAGGCGTATAAAGTGGCCGAGCACCGTCACACGCCGGAAATCGAGCAAGAATTGACCCGAGTGGCCGGGGAAATGGTACGCATTACCTTCACTCCCCATCTGGTTCCCATGAGCCGCGGCATATTGAGTACGGTATACGCTGAGCTGCTGGATGGAGCAAACGCGTCACTGGTAACCGATGCCTTTCGCTTTTTCTATAGGGATGCACCTTTTGTGCGTCTCTGTGGTTCCAATGTTCCGACCACACTGCAGGTGCGCGGCAGCAATTACTGCGATGTAGGCTGGCGGGTGGACGAACGAACCGGGCGGGTGGTCATCGTCTCGGTGATTGATAATTTGACAAGAGGCGCATCCGGCCAGTCGGTGTGCAATATGAATCTGATGTGCGGCCTGTCCGAGGAATTGGGGCTCGGCGCGCCGCCTTGGCAGCCGTGATTTGGAAGGGGAGGGCGGAAGGATGAAGGATGAAGGAGGAAAATGATGAGGTCTAATTCGTTCTTCCTGCCTGCTTAAGCAAGAAAGTATGGGTCGGGCGGTGAAACGCAATTTCAGGCTGGTTCTGGAGTACGATGGGGCGTCCTACCATGGCTGGCAGCGGCAGCACGGCGTTTTGACCATCCAGGAAGTGCTTGAATCCCGCCTGGAAATAATGCTGCGCAGCTCCATACGGGTGAAGGCTTCGGGCCGAACTGACGCAGGGGTTCACGCCGAGGGCCAGGTTGTTAATTTCTACAGCAACACCCGCTTGCAGGCGATGGAGATACAACGCGGTCTCAACAGCCTTTTACCCCCCGATATCGTAGTGCTTCATGCGAAAGAAGTTCCCCACTCATTTCACGCCCGTTTTTCAGCTTCCAGCAAAACCTACCAATACCGAATCCTCAATCGAACGGTGCCTTCCGCCCTGGAAAGGAAATTCGCATGGCACATTCGCCGGTCGCTGTCAATTTCCCCGATGCGGCAATGTTTAAACTTGATCGTCGGTACTCACGATTTTTCCGCATTCATGGCTGCCGGCTCTTCAGTCAAGTCCACCGAACGATGCCTGTTTAGGGCCGAATTGAATCAGTCGGATCCGGATCGTATGATTTTTGTGTTTGAAGCGAATGGGTTTTTGAGGCATATGGTACGCAATCTCGTCGGTACGTTGGTGGATGTTGGCAAAGAAGTCTTATCGCCGGACACGTTTGCGGAAATTCTGGCGAGCAAAGATCGACGTAGGGCAGGCATAACGGCTCCTGCTCACGGACTTTATCTTAAGAGCGTCCAGTACCAGGAATAGTTACAGGGTGATTGACATACAGATTCGCACCTTAGGGATTGGATGAAAAGAGGGAAAAAATGAAGCTAGCTCAGCGAGTGTCTCGAATCAAACCTTCGGCAACATTGGCTATCAGTGCCAAAGCCAAGGCATTGAGAAAGAAAGGCGTGCAGGTCGTCAACTTTGGAGTGGGGGAGCCGGATTTCGATACACCCAGGCATATTCAAGAGGCTGCCATAGCGGCCCTTGACAGGGGTGAAACGCGCTACACCGCTGTGAGTGGAATTGAAGAGCTAAAAGAGGCCGTCCGACGGGTAATTCAGGATGATTACGGGCTTTCTTACGAAAAAGAGAATGTCATGGTTTGCTGCGGCGGAAAGCATGCCCTGTACAACCTTTTTCAGGCAGTGCTGGACCCAGGAGACGAAGTCATTATCCCGTCGCCCTACTGGGTTTCCTACCCTGACATGGTGGAGCTTGCCGGAGCCACCCCGGTGACGGTAGCCTGCCCTGAAGAAAATGGCTTCAAACTGCGTCCCCAGGATCTCGACAATGCTATTACGCCCCAAACCCGAATGATCATTTTGAACAGTCCGTCCAATCCAACAGGGGTGCATTATCTTCGATCGGAGCTATCCGCACTGGCCAAGGTGTTAGTTAAGCATGAAGATGTCCTGATCGTTTCCGACGATATTTATTACCGGATTCTGTTTGAGGGACATGAATGGGTGAACATCGCAATGCTTGAGGAAAGATTGCGCGATCGGACATTCATCATCAATGGTGTGAGCAAATCCTACTGTATGACCGGCTGGAGGATAGGATATCTGATCGGGGATGCCAAAGTGGTCAAAGCTGCCACAAACATTCAAAGTCAATCCACCAGCAATCCGACTTCCGTGGCTCAGTGGGCGGGCGTAGCGGCCCTAAACGGCAATCAGGAGATTGTGGCGCAAATGACCAAGGTGTTCGAACACCGTTGCAGGTATGTTCTGGATCGTCTGGCAAGACTGCCCGGCGTTACCTGTCCGGCGCCCGCCGGTGCGTTCTATGTGTTCCCGAATATCAGCCATTATTTCGGCAAGAAATACGACAATCATCTCATCATGAGCTCGCTGGATATGGCCAATTATCTAATGGAGAAGGCTCATGTGGCGGTGGTGCCGGGCGGTGCTTTTGGAGAGGACCGTTGTATCCGGTTTTCCTATGCGCTCTCGATGGAGGACCTCAAGGAAGGATTTGACCGCATTGAGCGTGCACTGGAGATTCTTGGCTGACCTTCTGTCCGAGAAATTTACTCCCTTAAAGCCGCTCATTGTGGTTGGTATTTGCAGGCCACTACATCGCATTTCGATTCGTTCCGGCGGAGGGAATATGAAGGTAAGAGTAAAATTCTCGGGTAGGTCCCAAACTTTTCCCCTTCTTGTTGACTATTTCAAACTTTTTTGCTAGTGAATAAACCTCGATAGGCTGATCGAATTCTTTTAGACTGCTGCTTCTCACGCTGATCAGGATGTTGCGGCTCCATGGCTGACTTGAGAATCTCTTGTGATATTTCTTCCTATGTTGAGTTCTTAGGCTTCTATGCCTGTCGTTTTTTCATGCCTTTTTCTCCGTTTGGATTCCCGACTAGATTTGAGTTTTGAGTCATGCCAAAAGGGTTGAGTTAGATAAAAGCTCCGCCAAGACTTGTGCGATTTTTCGCAAATCGGCGGATTAGTTCGAACGAAAGGAGGTAGCAACAGCGGCAACTGTCGAAAGACGCAGTGCAACATCCCTGAGTGGTTAAATCATAATAGGAGGAAACATGAGTCGAGAAGACTACTTAGCGTGGACCAACAAAGAGTTCGATGCATCCAAGATATTCTCCAAACCGGAAGCTTTAAAAGGAATCCGTATCCTTGAGCTATGCACCCTTATATTGGGGCCGGCCACTCCCGATTATTTGGGAGAATATGGTGCGGAAGTTATCAAGGTGGAGCTCCCCGGGGCAGGCGATACGATGCGCTCGGTTACTCCCTATGGCAAGTTTTGGCAGAACCAGAGCCTGGGCCAGATGCCGCAGAATCATAACAAATTCCATCTCGCCCTGGACGTCAGAACCTCGGTGGGCGCCGAAATATTCCGCAGGCTGGCACAAAAGTGTGACGTAGTAGTGGAGAATTTACGCGCAGGCACCATGGATCGCTGGGGAATCGGATATGAGCAGCTGAAAGAGATCAATCCCGGTATCATCTATATAGCACTGAACGGTTTTGGCCAATGGGGCAACTACTCGGTAGGGCGTGCTTCGTACGATGCGGTGGCACAAACCGTCAGCGGCCTGCTGGCAACCACCGGATTCCCGGGACGGCTGCCGCTCAAGACCGGAGTGTTCATCGGCGATTACTTTGGTGCAATGCTGGGATCAATTTCGGTGCTGTCAGCCCTTCATTATCGGGATCGTACCGGCAAGGGCCAGTTTATCGAATTTTCTCAGGGTGAAGGTCTGATGCGGCTGCTGGATTGGAGCTGGATCTATTACTATCTGGAAAAATACAATCGACCGATGACCGGTAACCGCGATCTCGCCATCTGTCCTTCGGACGTTTTTGCATGTCAGGACGGACTTGTTGCGTTGGCTGCGGCAAGCAAGGAGGAGTTCAAAGGTCTCTGCCAGGCCATGGGAAAGCCGGAACTGGCTGAGGATTCCCGCTTTAGCGAGTTGTTGACCCGGCTTAAGGATGAAAACGCGGTTGCTTTGCTGGAGATAATCAGGGAGTGGGCGAAAACCAAGACCGTAGCCGAAGTCGATCAGCTCGGCTCGGATTACGGATTTGCTTCTTCACCGATACTGGATGCCAAGGCGCAATATGAGTCATCTCACTTCCGAGCGCGTGCGACCGTTTTCGAGTATGACGATCCGATCTACGGAAAGACAGTGGAGGTGAGCTCGCCGGCAAAGCTTTCCAAAACTCCGGGCCGGCTCAAATGGGGCAACAAGCCGGTTGGCTTGGATAACGAGTTTGTTCTCAGAAAATATCTGGGGCTCAGGACCTATCAAATTCAGGCTCTGGCAGAGAAAAACATCATTGGCAAATGGGTTGAAAATCCTCCCGGACGCAAGCCGCCCAATGACTGGGACGGCAAAGCAGGGGTTATCATGTAGGAATAGCGTCAATTACTTTTCGCGAAGACCTTGCAACTGTATTTAGAAGGAGTAACAACTCATGACATTGCCAAAGATAACAACAACGCTTCCTTATGAAGATTTCGCGGTGGAAACCGACCGCACTTGGGTTGATTGGGTCCGAGAGGCGGATGATCCCAAGAAAAATCATCTAAAGCCTGAAGCTCTCGACGACTTGCTGGTCCTGGATGTAAGCGAAGCCAATATCGGCGGACTTTTTTGTTCCTCTATCCTCGCTGAGTTCGGAGCCGATGTCATTCGTGTTGAGCCTCCGGGAGGAGACCTGGCTCGCAGCTTCACCCCGTTTGGCTACCTGTATAAAGGAACCGGCTTGGGCTATTTGGTGGAAGGCCGTAACAAATACCATATCACATTGAATCTTAAACGGCCTGAAGGACAAGAAGCATTCCGGCGACTTGCAGCTCAGGCGGATGTGGTCATAGAGACCTTCAAGCCTGGTGTCATGGATGAATTCGGGCTGAGCTACCGCTACTTGCGAGAGATCAACCCGCGCCTGATTTATTGCTCACTCTATACTTATGGCCACTTCGGTCCCGAAGCGGGTTGCGGTAAGCCCGACTACGATATTTGCGATCAGGCCCGCTCAGGTATCATGGCGGTGACCGGCGAACCCCAGGAGGGCCCTGAGCCCAAGCCGTGGAACGTGCCCACCAAAGAAGGCAACTGGATGGGATGGTATGCGGGTGGGGCCTGGGGTGCTTTCGGTGTATTAGCGGCAGTGCATTACCGACATATCACCGGTCTCGGCCAGATGGTGGACGTCGCTCCGCCTGAAGCCGAACTGCGATTCGCCGACTACCATGTCCAATATTATCATGCGCTTAAAGAGTTGCGCGGTATAATCGGCGCATATGACAGTGCCGTATTTCCTTACACGATCATCAAGACCAAAGACGGCTTCTGCTTTATTGCCGGTTTCAGTGATGTAAACTGGGAAGGTTTGACCAATATCATGAAAAACCCCGACCTTAGAGGACGGTTCCCGACCATTTTTGACCGCCTCAATAAGGAGAA
>JAVEVM010000124.1:0-7401 GCA_034005055.1 Desulforhabdus sp.
GATTCGAATAATCGATTAAATGTATGCGCTGTTAGTGGTTTTTATTGAGCTGTCGCTGGGATTCAAGCCCGGGTGCACCAGTGAGGGCATCTGCGCTCAGCTCATCGGAAGCTCAAAAGAGGTTCAAAAAGGGAGAGGGAATGAGATCAAAAAAGTCAAGTAGAACACAGGCCGGTTTGGTTATAGTAATGGTTCTCGCAATATTTGCGATTACCCTCACGAGTGCGCGCGCCATTGCCGATGACGCCATGGATGCCGCACAATTGGTTGAAAAGTCTCGCATGACTTTCCGCAATTTCATGTCCTCCTCTGACACCGAAGCATTTCGAAACCTCATGAAAAGCGCCCGGGGCGTGTTCATCTGCCCGCAGGTGCTGAAGGGAGCTTTTCTGGTAGGCGTATCGGGAGGCAGTGGTGTATTTCTGGCCTACGATTCGAAAACCGGACAATGGAGCCAGCCTGCGTTCTATACCATGGGTGAGGTGAGCCTTGGCATTCAAGCCGGTGGCAAGGCCTCGGAAATAGTCCTCCTGGCAATGACCGACAGAGGTGTCAACGCCTTCCTGTCAAACAATCTGAAATTGGGAGTCGATGCCGGCATCGCTGCAGGGCCTGTGGGCATCGGGGCCGAAGCGGCAACCGCCAATCTGAGTGCAGACATTATCAGCTATTCACTCTCGCAAGGCCTTTTCGCAGGTATCTCGCTGGAAGGAGCGGTGATATCATCCCGCAACGGCTGGAATCAGGCATATTACGGCAAGGTTGCGACTCCGACAGACATTCTTGTGTTGCGCAACGTTTCCAATCCCCAGACCGCTGATCTAGTGCAAGATATCTCTCAGGCTTCCCTTGGGCAGTACAAATCAAATTAGCAGCCTTGGCTCGCAATCGCACTCAAGGGGAATACGCCGGCGGGGTAACCAGTGCGGTTACCGCCACCAGCCAAACGCATGCTTGCAGTATCGGATACTGGCTGACTCAGCCCTGACCCGATCTGCGATCAAGTATGTGCTCCAATCAGCTGCAGAATTGCCTGGAAAAGTGGTGAGCCACTATCGGTCAGATGATCCAGCATTGAAAAGTGGCCGGCCTTTTCAACGATCATCAGGTTGACCGGTACGCCCTTATCGCTCCAGGCCGAGACAAAATCTTTACTCTGGAAATGGAATTCGTCCGATTCTGCTGCTCCTACGCTCACCACCATTTGACGGTTACAAGCCGGAGCAAGGTGAACCGGGCTGTTTCTTCGCGCCGCGACCTCATTCATACCAAGCGTATCGTTGAGATACGACAGTCGTATGGGATGAAGATCGAACAGCCCGCTCAGGGCGCATCCTCCTTTAACCAGATCGACCGGCAAGCCATCTGCAATCAGGCTCCATAAAGTTGCCATCAACATGGCGGCTATATGACCGCCGGCGGAATGACCGCAGACGAAAATCTCCTCCGAACTGCACCCGTAATCGGTCCCGCATCGGTAAAGCCACACCATTGCCTTTCGACAGGATTGCACGATTTCATCCATGGAGACGGCAGGAGCTAGAGGATAGTTTGCTACCGCCGCCGCAATTCCCCGCTCGATGAGCTCTCGTACAACGAAATGAAACACTCGCTTATCCAGTGCCTGCCAGTAGCCGCCATGGAAAAAAACCAAAAGCGGCGAATCGGGCCTGGAGGTTGGAAAAATGTCGAGCAGCTCTCGCTCGCCGGCGCCGTATCGGACATCTTTAACCATGTGCGCGTATCGTCTGAGCTCTTTACTGCGACGGTTCCAATCTTCAACAATTCCCCCAAAGTCGGTCACGCTCGCTCGAGCGTTGTACTGCTTGTCAAGATCTGTTTGCGTGTAATGCTTGTAGACATGCATTGCATTTTTCCATTCGCGAAAGCCGATTGGCTTGCACTCGGAAAGCCTTAGCTGATTCCGCGTATTTTAAACACCGAGGAATTTCTGTCGCAGCTCCGGCTCGTCCTTCAGCTGCATGGAAGTTCCGCTCCACACCGCCCTGCCCTTCTCGATAATGTAGTGGCGATCGGCAATCCGCGTCAGGGCTTCCACGTTTTTGTCTATCACCAGGATGGACTGTCCGGACTTTTTCAGCGCATTCAGGCAGCGCCAGATTTCCGCTCGAACCAGCGGCGCCAGGCCTTCAGTGGCTTCATCCATGATCAGCAGGCGCGGATTGGTCATCAAGGCCCTACCGATTGCAACCATTTGCTGCTCGCCCCCGGATAGCCGACTGCCCGGATGGTATTTGCGTTCAGCAAGGATGGGAAACAGACTGAAAATCTTTTCCAAGCTCCATGGATTAGCCTTGCCCATACGGTTGGCCTCGGTGGCGACAAGATTTTCTCGCACGGTCAAGGTCGGAAAAACCTGGCGATTTTCAGGCACCAGGGCGAGACCAAGCTGTGCGATTCGGTAACAGGGGAGATCGCGGATTTCCACGCCATTGAACCGGATCGATCCAGACTGCGCGCGCGTCAGCCCCATGATGGAGCGTACCGTGGTGGTCTTGCCCATGCCGTTTCGCCCCAGCAGCGCCACCATTTCCCCTTCTCGCACTTGCAGGCTCAGTTCGAAAAGAACCTGGCTTCTTCCGTAGGAGGTCCTTATCGCTTTTACCTCAAGCATAAACAGCCAAGGCCTCCTCATCGCCCAAATAGGCTTCACGCACATCCGGATCGGAGCGAATCTGATCTATTGTTCCGCCTGCTATCACTCGACCATAGACCAGAACCGTTATCCAATCCGCCAAGGCAAATACCGCCGCCATATCATGTTCGACCAGAACCAGTGTGTGCTCCTGTTTCAAGCCACGCAGCACGGAAATCATACGCTCAGACTCTTCGGCTCCCATTCCGGCCATCGGCTCATCCAGGAGCAGCAGTTTCGGACGAGTGCCAAGAGCCATTGCAACCTCGAGCTGCCGCTGTTCTCCGTGAGACAAATTGCCCGCCACAATATGCGCTCGCTCGGCCAGTCCTACGCGGTCGAGAACTTCCAGTGCAGATCGACGAATGACCGAATACTTTCCAGCATTTCGCCAGAAGCGGAAATTGTGCCCGTTATTCGCCTGTAGCGCCAGTACGACATTGTCCAGGACCGAGAACCCTTGAAAAATGCTGGTGATTTGAAAAGAGCGCGCAATGCCGAGACTGGAGCGCGCGTGCATCGGCAAGCGGGTTATGTTTTTGCCGCAAAGAGTGATTGTTCCGGAATCGGGCCTCAGCTCACCCGCCAACTGAGCAATGAGAGTGGTTTTACCCGCACCGTTGGGGCCGATAATGGCATGAATCTCTCCCTGCCTGACAAAAAGATCAATCCCGGCGCTGACCATCATGGCGCCAAAAGATTTGACCAGTTCTCTTGTTTCCAGCAGTGGCTCAAACGACATCTTTTGCTCCGCACAGCAGACCGTAGACACCGCGTCTGGCAAACACGACAATGATGATCAGCAGCGGCCCGAGCAGTATCATCCAGTGTTCGGTAAAGCCCGACAGCACCTCTTCTGTCAGCAACAAAAAAAGGGCCCCGAGCATGGGTCCGAATAAGCTGCCCATGCCCCCCAGGATTACCATGACCAAAATATCGCCGGATCGCGTCCAATGCATGAAGGCCGGGCTTATGTACAACGACTGGTTGGCTATGAGAGCTCCGGCAAAGCCGGCAATAGCGGCGGCAATCACAAAGCAAACCAGCTTGTAGCGGAAGGTGGCAAACCCGAGGGAGCGCATTCGCCTTTCATTTTCGCGCACACCCTGGATTACCATACCGAAACGTGACTGCACCATGCGTCGCGAGAAAAACAGGGTCAGCAGCATGAAAGCGAGCACCAGATAGTAGAAGGAATTATGATCGCCGAGGTCGATCAATCCCGCCACGGTATTGCGCGAGGCCAGAGGCATGCCGTCGCTTCCGCCGTACACTTCGAGGCTGAAGAAGAAATAATAGAGCATCTGAGCAAAAGCCAGCGTGATCATTATAAAATAGACTCCGCTGGTGCGCAGACTGATGGCACCTATGACAGCGGCAATCGCGGCACTGCCAAGGATGGCTGCAGGCCATGCGAGGAACGCACTTTCAACTCCGTGCTGGGCGAGAATTCCAACCGTGTAGGCACCAAACCCGAAAAACGCCGCATGGCCGAAGCTGACCATACCGCCGTAGCCGAGAATGAGATCCAGACTTAAGGCAACTATGGCGTAGATCATGATGCGGGTGAACAGCCTCGTATAAAACAGCTCACCGAACAGAGGAACGGTTAGGAAGGCAGCAAGCACAAACAGGAGCACGATCTGCCGCAAATCGGGGTATTTCTGTTTAACCATGGGCTGGGAACAAACCCTGAGGACGCCAGTAAAGTACTGCGGCCATGAGGACATAGATAACCATTGAGGCAAGGGCAGGAGGCAGCAGCACCCGACCGAAGGTGTCGGCCACTCCAACCGCTATCGAAGCGATAAAGGCGCCGCGAATGGAGCCGATACCGCCTATCACGATCACCACGAAAGTTAAGATGATGATGGATTCTCCCATGCCGACTTCCACCGATAGAATCGGCCCCGCCATCATTCCTGCAAGGCCGGCCAAGGCTGCACCTAGGCCGAACACGAGCGTGTACAGCAAACGGATATTCACCCCAAGTGCTCCGACCATCTCCCGATTGGTGGCCCCGGCTCGAATCAACATGCCCAGTCTGGTGTAGGCGATCAAGACATACAAGAATATGGCCACCGCCATACCAACTGCAATAATACCGATTCTTAAGACCGGGTAACTAACTCCCGGTAGTATCTGCATAGATCCCGAAAGCAGAGCGGGAGCCGCCATGAAATAGGCTTGCGGTCCCCAGACTATTCGAACCAGTTCATTAAAAAAAAGTATGAGCGCGAAGGTTGCCAGCACCTGATCGAGGTGATCCCGGTCATAGAGAGAGCGCAGAACAATCACCTCGATCAACATGCCGATAAGGATAGTTAGAGGGATCGCCAGCAGGACCGCCAGCAGAAAAGAACCGGTTTGCTGCTGCAGGGTCGCTGCCAGATAAGCGCCCATCATATACAGCGACCCGTGCGCCAGATTGATCAGATTCATGACGCCGAAGACGAGTGTCAGCCCAGCGGCCATCAGAAAGAGCATAATGCCCAGTTGCAGGCCGTTGAGAGCCTGGATAAAGATTAAAATAGGATCCACTGTGCTTGCCTTTTATGACGCCGCCTATTTCATTTCACATTGAGTGTGATAGGCGTCGGCGTGGTCCTTGAACGCGACTGCAATGGTCTTGTTGGTCAAAACCCCTTCTTCGTTTCGAAATACTTCTCGGATATAGAAGTCCTGAATAGGGAAGTGGTTGTTGTTGAAGCGAAAGAGCCCCCTGACCGAGTGAAAATCCGCCCTTTTGAAAGCCTCACGCAATTTGTCCTTGTCACTTAGATCTCCCTCCACCGCTTCGATGGCGCTATTGATCAGAAGCGCTACGTCATAGCCCTGTGCGGCAAACAACGAAGGAAGACGGTTGTAGGTTGCCTTAAAATCAATGACGAATTTTTCATTCACAGGGTTTTTCAGGTCGGGGCTCCAAAAGCTCGCATTCAATAGACCGAGCGCAGCGTCCCCCATTGCCTGCAGAACCGACTGATCGAGAGTGAAAGCCGTGGTGTAGAGCGGTATTTCCTCCTTGAGACCGGCCTGAGCGTACTGCTTGATGAAATTGATGCCCATGCCGCCTGGATAGAATACGAACAAAGCTTCCGGTTTAGCCGCGCGCAGCTGAGCCAGTTCAGCCGCATAGTCCGGCTGGTTGATTTTGGTGTAGACCTCGCCGACAATTTCACCCCTGAAGTAACGCTTTACACCGGCCAAACCGTCTTTCCCCGCCTGATAGTTGGGAGCCATCAGGTACAGGCTTTTTACGCCCTGGTCCTGGAGGTACTTGCCCATTGCTTCATGGGTCTGATCGTTTTGCCAGGAGACGGCAAAAAAGTTCGGCAGGCATCCCTTGCCGGCTAGCGGAGACGGACCCGCATTGCCGCTGATCAAGAAAATGCCGGCATCGGTCACGGGCTTCGCCACTGCCATCATGACATTGGAAAAAACAATTCCGGTCACTAGATCGACCTTGTCCTTTTCAATCATTCGGCTGGCCACTTCCACACCGACATCCGGTTTTAGCTGATCGTCACCGATTACCAGATCAACCGGCAGACCGCCCAATTTGCCGCCGCAATGGCTAATCCCCAGCTTGAGGCCGTCTAGGATATCCGTGCCGAGACTCGCAGTGGGCCCCGACATCGTGGCGATGTAACCGATCTTGACCTGCTCCGCCCCGTAAGCGTAGCTGCCTGCTACCAACCCTAAAGCGAATACCAATCCTGCAAAACGCCTGTTCATTGCCTTAACCCTCCCTTAATTATGTCCACCCGCAGTGGTCCATCTCCAAAGCTGAGATGCCCAAACCTCTCCTCAACCCCAACTCCATGCTCCATGCTCCCTCACCGCAGGCCCCGGATAAATTCCCCAACGGCTCCGACTCCCGCACTCTCCATCACCCGAATGGTCTGGGTTCCGATCACTGCGATGTCCGCCTTGCCTCGCAGAAAATCGATATCCGCCTTCTCCTTAACCCCGAAGCCGATCGCCAGCGGCAGATCGGTAGCCTGCCGGCAGCGGCCGATATATTCTTGAAGCTGCGCACTGAAATTGGTGTCGGCGCCTGTCACTCCTTTTCTTGCCACACAATAGATGAAGCCGCGCCCGTAGGATGCGAGATACCGCATGCGCTCGATTGGAGTGGTAGGAGAAAAAATGAAGATCGGGGCGAGACGATGCTTTTCCATGGCGGCAAGATATTCTTCCCCTTCTTCCGGCGGCAGATCGGGTATGATGGCGCCATGCAGGCTCCCATTTGCCATCGCCGAAGCAAAGCGATCCACCCCGTGCTTGTACAAGATGTTGTAGTAGGTCATGAAAAGAAACGGAATGGGGAAATCGCGAGCCACTCCTGCGGCAAATTCGAAGCTCTCCTGCACCGTTGCTCCCGCCGCCAGTGCTTTCTGATTGGCATGCAAAATCACCGGACCGTCTGCAATTGGCTCTGAGAACGGAATCTGCAGCTCCATCAAATCCACCCCCGCATCGACCATAGCTTCGACCACCTTGTAGGAATCATCAAAGGTCGGATAACCAAGCACGATGTGGGTCATCAACAGGATTTCTTTTCCCTCAAGTCGAGTTCGCAAGTAGGATTCAAGCACGGTATTTCTCCGCTTTTTCTATGATGAATTGTTGCCATCTGGGATCTCCAAATGCATCGGCGATGGTGAAAATATCCTTGTCGCCTCTTCCCGACTGATTGATAAAAACGACATCCTCTGAGGAGAGCTGCGACGCTTCCTTGA
>JAVEVM010000125.1:0-7392 GCA_034005055.1 Desulforhabdus sp.
TTTGTTTTCCAAGTGGTGCCGGGGTGCATCAGCACCAGCTTCTTGCCCGAAAGTCCCGCTTCGCGGATTCTTTCTTTCATTTGAGCAGTTGCGGCTTCATCAACGGCCAGGGAATTGGAGCTGCGGCTGACAAATCCGCCGGGAAAAGCAGTTGTCGCGATTCTTAAGGCACGATCGGTAATGTGGTGGTCTCTATCGGCAATAGCTACATGTCTATTGGTTGTCAGCAGATTAAGCCACTCCCGAACCGATTTCCTATCGAAGCCGAAGCGCGAAGGTGCAGCGGAAAAGAAAGTGAAGAGACCACTCTTGGCGTTTCCCTGCAAGTCCAAAACGACATCGTACTTTTCTCGTCTCAACGACCATAGCACTTTGTAGATGGCTGCCCCGGCATGGATCAATCGGCCGGGTCGACGCCAACGCTTGGTTTCAATGGTATGGACGGAGCTGAGGTGCTGCTTGGCTTGGAGCAAAGGCGCAAAAGGTTTTTCCACCAGCCACCCAATGGTCAGCTGTGGATTGGCACTTCGAAGATAATTGACGACGGGGAGAGCGTGTACGATATCCCCCAGGGCACTGGTTTTGACGATCAATACTTTCATCGGTTTCTGTCCAGCAAGCTTCGAACAGCCTCCATCACATCCTCTACCCCGATGGCGGTCATGCAACGATGATCGGTGGGGCAGTGCCGCTTCAGGCAGGGAGCACAATCTGTTTCACGGCGAACGACACGGGAAAACGTGCCGACTGGTGAAGTGGCGGTCTGATCGGTAGGGCCAAACACGGCGACCACCGGCGTGCCGAGCGCAGCCGCTATGTGCATGGGTCCCGAGTCGTTGGTAAGAAGAAGGCGGCATTGAGAAAGCAAAGCCATCAGCTGGCGAATCGAGGTTTTTCCGATCAAATTCATATGAGGAGTGTGCATCATTTCGGAAATTTGCCTGCCGATCGCAATGTCTTCGGGACCGCCCAGCAGGAGAAGATGCGCCCCGAGCTCCTGGTACATAGTATTGGCTGTGGCCGCAAAACGCTGCGGCAGCCAACGTTTGGCCGAGCCATAGGCTGCTCCCGGATTGATCGCTATCCAGGCGCGGTCGGCCAGTTTTTGGCGTGCCCATTCAATCTCGCCCTGCGTGCAGTAAAGAGAGACTTGTCCAGGGGCGTTCCGGATTCCGGCCCGATTGATCATGTGAAGATAATAATCGGTATGATGCAAACGTCTCTCCCGTTGGCTTATGGGAATACCGTGGCTAAGGAGCATTGCGCGTCCGTCCGTACGGTAGCCGATGCGGTTCGGAATGCGTGCAAGCCAGGTCATGATGGCAGCCTCGATGGCATTTTGAAATAAAATAGCGAGATCGAAGCCTGCTTTGCGCAGATTCAAACTGAAACGGAGCAAACCGACTAGCCCCCGGTTTGCATGCTTTTTGTCCCAGATCATAACTCGATCGCAAGCGGGATGTCCGGCGAACAGCTCGGCCACCGCCGGCGTTGCGACTACCACAATTTCCGCATGAGGAAAAGCTGCACGCACCGCCCCCATCGCCGGCACAGTCATAACGGCATCGCCAAGCCAGTTAGTGGACCTGATGAGTATCTTGCGGCTCTGCTCGAATCCTTCTCCCCTCATCGAATATCCGATCCATAGAATATTAAAGGGCGGGCAACAGGCCCGCCCCCGAAACAAAATATGGTTATTGCCATCGTAAGAACCGGGGAATCCGGATTCTTCTCGATCTGAGGAACTGAAATTATTATTGGATCATGACCCATTTGCCGTTTTCTACTTTGACCATGACCAGCGAATCCGTGCCCAGGCCGTTATGATCTTCGGGGGTGAGATTGAAGATCCCGCTGATCCCGACGTAGCCTTTCATCTGCTCAATGGCATCGCGCAATGGCTCCGCATCCGCTCCCACCTGCCGCATGGCGTTAGCCAGCAGAAAGATGGCGTCCCATGCGTATCCCGAATGGGTGTTGATGGGGTATTCCTTGTCGTATTGGTAGACTTGCTGATAGAGTCTCACAAAATCCTGGATGACGGCTTTTTGCGGATCGGTATCCGGAAGCTGGTCGTAGACCATTAGCTTGGTAGAGGGCATGATGCTTCCCTCTGCCGCATCGCCGGCCAGTTCGATGTACTTGGGATCCGGCTGGCCGTGGCACTGCACCAACGGCAAATCTATGCCCAACTGCTTTACGTTCTTGGCGACTTTTGCGCCGGCCGGCCCGATGGTCCAGCAAATGATCACCTGCGGCTTGGTGTCCCGGATTTTGACAAGTTGAGTGGTCATGTCGGCGTCCGTCGGTGCAAAGGATTCCGATGCGACTATCTGCAGCCCATAATCCGGTGCCAGTTTTTCCAGCCATTCCAAGCCATCTTTGCCAAAGGCGTCGGAAGCGGTGATCAAGCCAATTTTCTGTATGCTCTGGGACTTCAGGTACTCATAGGTTTTTTGCACTGCAACAGAGGTACGCTGAGGAGTTTTAAAGGTCCAACGATAAGGTCCGAATTTGCCTCCGGCGATGACCGGATCGCCGCCTATGGTCATGAGGATGGGGATATGGGCCTTGTCCTCGATGTAGGGCTTCACAGCCATGCCGGTGCCGGTGCGGGTCGGTCCGATGAGGGCGACAACTTTGTCCTTTTCAACCAATCTTTTGGCAACCATTAAAGCCTTGGTCGGATCGCCTTCGGTGTCGCCAATGATCAATTCCAGGGGGCGACCATTGACGCCTCCATCCTTGTTAATTTTGTCGACAACCATTTGGGCGACCAGCTTGGTCGGCGTACCGATTGAGGAGGCCGGACCCGAGAGGGCGAAAAATGCTCCCACTTTTATGGGTTCTTGGCTGCTTGCGTTGACTGCTCCCGCAAAAAACGCGAGAGAAATCGTTAAGGCGCTGACCAGTAACCATTTGCTCATCGGATTTTTTCTGCCCATCATTATTCCTCCTTTTTTGGTTGCCAAGCTAATTGTCCATTGACCGGTTATCAAAAACACGCCTGCTCTTGCGCTCCGTCCTGGGAAGGGTGGAATATTCAAGTACTTCCACATGTGCTCGAACCAGAATCCGCTGACGAACTTCAGCGGTGATCTGTTCTGCCAGCCGCTTGTCTGCATCGGGAGAATCTTCCCAGGTGCGTTCCACTTTTAGCAGCATGAGATCACGACCGTCCTCGCGTCGATAAAGGTGAATCTGGTATTCACTTCCCACTCCAGGAATCTGAGAGAGCACATGGTCGATCTGTCCGGGGTAGATGTTGACCCCGCGGAAAATGAACATGTCGTCTGAGCGGCCCAGAAGATGGTCGTGGCGAGGAAAAGGATTGCCGCATGGGCAGGGTTCAGGAATAAACCGGGTGAGGTCTCTGGTGCGATAGCGGATCAGCGACGCGGCCTCTTTTCGCAGCGTGGTTACAACCATTTCTCCAATTTCTCCCGGTTCGACAGGCTCCAATGTCGCGGGATTGAGAATTTCCAGGATATAGTAATCCGCCCAATAATGGATGCCCTGGTGAGCGCGGCACTCCAGACCTGTTCCAGGTCCGTAGACCTCGGTAAGGCCGGGAATGTCGTAAAGCTCCGTTACCCCGGTGATGTCTTTTATGCGCTCGCGCATTTTCCGGCTGTGCCGCTCGGCTCCAAAAATAAACTTCTGCAGTGCAATCCGATCCCTGAGGCCTCGCTTCTCAATTTCTTCGGCAATGAGCAAGGCCATGGAAGCGGTGGCGCAAAACACGGTGCTTTGCATGTCGACCAGCATCTGGCAATGAATTTCGGTATTGGCAGGTCCCACCGGGATAGCCATGGCTCCGAACCGCTCACAGCCCAATTGAAATCCGACTCCGGCCGTCCACAACCCGTAACCGACCGCAATTTGCACTCTGTCCAGCCTGGATAGACCGGCTGTTTCGTAACAGCGCGCAAACATGGTCGCCCAGTCATCGATGTCCTTCTGAGTGTATGCGAGCACCTTGCGCTTGCCGGTAGTGCCGGAGGAGGCGTGAATGCGCACGATATCCTCATACGGCACCGATCTGAGCGGAAAAGGGTATTCATCCTGGAGGTCTTGAGCGGTAACGAGAGGAAGTCTGCGCAAGTCATGGAGCGATCGTATCTGATCCGGGCTAATCCCGGCATCTTGAAATTTTTTGCGGTAAAAAAGTGAATTGCTGTATGCGTGAGCGACGGTCCATTGCAAACCTTGAAGCTGCAGAGCGTGCAGGTCTTGTCGAGATGCTTGAACGGGCAGGGTAGAAACGCTCATGTAATGCTCCTTTCCAATATCACTCCCAATTTCGGGTTGCTTCAAAACAAGCAAATTTATACTCAATCAGCAACATTACTCAACTCATTATTTGCTTTTTCCAGAGGGGGCATACTCGGAAGGTGTACGAACATCATCAAGATGGCTGGCATAAGCTGTGGCTTGCCAGAATTCGAACCGCCCTGTCTTTTTTGATGAACGGCTTAAACTCTGCCATCACACAAAGCTTTTCATTCTGTAGGTCATTCCAGCTTCTGCTGTCCGCTATGAGTAGGAAGGATTCTCCTTGATCAATTTTTTGCCGCACATCAGCCTTTTCCAAAACAGGCATGGGTTTTCCGTAGTAGTACACAACCCGGTAGGTGAGGTCTTTGTACAAATAAACCGGATTGCCCTTGGAGGATGCATTGACCTTTTCGATCAGCGGCCTGAACGCTTCATAGCGATATTTGTAAATGTTTGCCTCGATCGCGGCGTAATAGAGGAAAAAGCAGAAAACCATTATTCCTGCGATCACAACTGAGCGTGAGTGAAATCTTTCCGGCCAGCGAGTGCCTAGCTCACCGGCGAGCTCGGCAAGCCATATGCCCAGCAGGACCGCAAGGCAAGGGATGAGAGGGAGAATATATTTGCCATGCTTTGTGGCGAAGAGCGACATGATAACAAGAGGAACAAGAAAGCCGTAAGCGAAATAAGCTTGAGTGGAATCGGCAAAAACAGACCTCACGATTCTTTTGGTCTGATAAAAAATGATCAGTATCCAAGGAACCAACGCTCCCAGCAGAACCAAAAGATATTTGTAGAAAGGGTCTCCGTTCTCCTGGTGGAAAATCTTGTAGGTCAAGTCTTTGTCGATGACCCGTTCCACGCGTTTTTCCAGGTTCAGATAGGTATAGATAAACCAGGGGAATGCTATAATTGAAAAGATAGCCCACCCGCGCAAGGAAAGGAGTCCCCAGAGTGCTCTCCGATCTTTTTTCACAAGTCCGAAAACCAGTATCGGAGGGACGAAGAACACCAGCGCTACCGGTCCCTTGGTCAAACAGGCCAGGCCCAGAAATAAATAGGACAAATACAGATATTTGCTGCCGTCACGCTCTTTCAAGTAATCGAAATAGAAGATAAGCGAGGTTGCACAGCACGCGGTAAGCACCATTTCGATTTCGGCGCGACGTGCGAACATCGTAAACTGCACCGAGGTGACCAGTGTCAATGCTGCAAATAGAGCTTCCCAGCGGCCGATGTATTTTTTGACCCGATCGAACAGCAGCCAGGTGAGTCCAAAAGCGCTGAGTGCGGATGGCAGTCGTACGACCCATTCCGCAGTGCTGTTGAATAGCAGGCTGAAAGTGAGTGCCAGCCAGTAGAATAAAGGCGGTTTTTCAAGATAGATGTTTTGGTTGAGTGTAGGGATCAGCCAATCGCGATTTGCCAGCATCTCCTGGACGACGATCATGCGACGTGCTTCGTTGTGGGAAAGCGTGGGAATCGACCATATTCCCCAGAAGAAGATTAGAATGCTGCCGACGAAAGTGATTTGAAGCAGTGTCTTGTAGAGTCTTTCATCGTCGTTTTTCCATGCCTCAGTCATGCAATTCAGCTTTCTCTGCGGAACTTTTTACTACTCGATAACGAAAACTACGCTTCTGCAGCCACAAAACCCCGAGGGTGTCCATCAAGCCTACCCAAAGGCGGTTGTTGATGCTGTACTTGGTTTTGCCCCTCATCCGAGGCCGGTGATTGACCGGGACTTCTGCAAGCGTGAATCCCTGCATCGCAACCAGGGTGGGCAAAAAACGGTGCATTCCTCTAAAATTCGGTAACTGTTCGACGCATTCCCTTCTAAAAACGCGTGTCGAGCAGCCGACGTCGCTCACCGTATTCCCGGTTACTCGATTTCTGAAGTCATTTGCGATTCGCGATGCCATCTTACGAACAAGCGTGTCCTTTCGTCTGGCGCGATAGCCATTGACCATATCCGCTTTGCCGGCCTGGATTTCTGCCAAAAGGGCGGGAATATCCGCAGGATCGTTCTGTCCATCGCCGTCAACTGTGGCAATGAAGGTTCCGCGGCACTCCTTGAAGCCGGCCCAGAAAGCAGCGGACTGACCGGCGTTCTGCTCAAAAGAGATGAAGCGATGGCGTGAATCCTGCCTTGCCAGTCGTTCAATAATGTCGAGGCTTCCGTCAGTCGATCCATCATCAACCCAAATACACTCCCAGGTCCACGCCTGCCGATCGAGCACGAAAGTAAGCTGTTCGGCAAGCAGCTCGATATTTTCTGCCTCATCCTTGATCGGAATAACAACAGAAAGGGTCAGTTGATTCTTCTCCGTCAATAGTTACCCCCCCTTGGGTGGCGTGAGAGCGACCTTACTCGTTTTTCTCAATGGGCCTTTCACTCTCGCATGTTTCTTTCGCACTCTCGGATTGCCCAGTGAGCGTCTGTTGTGCAGCCGAACGCTCTTTATAGATCAGGTAAAGATTACGACTGTATATCAGGAACCCCGTACTCTGTCCCAAAATGAATACCGGATCTCTTCGCCAAATTGCATAGGTCAGAAGAAGTCCGCCTCCGGCCAAACTGAGGAACCAGAAAGCCAGTGGCACGACGCTCCTTTTTGCCCTCTCACTGGCGACCCATTGCACCACAAAACGAGCAGCAAAGAGTGTCTGCGCAAAGAAACCCAAAGCAAGCCAAAGCTTCTCCATTTATCCTCACTCGAACAAGTTTGTTCATCCTGAAAATCGACTGCGTGATATTACAGAAACTCCATAAACTTTCAAACTATTTTGCTGGTGCAACCGGCGTCCGCCCCCGGTCCGGGAATTCGGCCAACAGAAATCAGCGCATAATGTGCCTGGAAGTTTGAGCACATAGAATTGTTCTTCGACCGGCTTGATGAGAGTCGGACATTGGATTTATCAGACCTTTGCGTTATTATCCTGCGTGATTTGCAGCAGGAATGGAAGGCCTTTTTTGGGAAAGGGAAATAGATAATTCAAGCCCGAGCTCAAACAATTCTCGCCGACAGAAGAGTACGAAAGCTTTTGTTAGGCTCTCTGGTCGTGCTCATCCTCGTGACCGCCGGCTCGATCTACTGGCACAAAACCATGTAT
>JAVEVM010000126.1:0-7389 GCA_034005055.1 Desulforhabdus sp.
GAATCGTCGGTGCGCTTTCGTGATCTTCCCATAACGCATACTACGTACTACGTAGCAGGCAATATGTCAATCAGATATTTTGCGACAGTTCTAATTTTTGCTGCATTTCGTTTGCCGTAGGGTGGGTGGCGGCGCGGCTGTTTGCGCCGTAACCCACCAGAGGCAGTATTTGTGTGGTGGGTTACGCTATCGCTTCACCCACCCTATGCATGTGCACCACAGCCAAAATGATCGCCGGTAACTATGAAGCGATAACTGGAGGATAAGATCATATCGAAGAGTAAAAGGGGCTTGCCAGGATCTGCCGGCGGCATCATTTCACCATCCAAATGGTCATTTCACCCCATTGAATCCCCCGCAGTTACCCTTATATTTTTCCCCAGGTCTATCGATCAAGAATTCTAAAATGGGAGCCTGCCATGTCCATTCACCGTGAAACTTTGGTCGGTCGCATCCTCCCGGTGCAAGGTGGCCGCTTTCGCCTGATCTGCAATCAATGTCACCGATAAATTTTGACAAAGGAGAGCCAATGAAAGTACTGGTTTATAGTAGTCGACCGTACGATAAGAAATTTCTCGAAGCAGCCAATCAGGGCAGGCATGAGATTCAATTCATCGAAGCTCGGCTGGAGGAGCACACAGCCGTGCTGGCCAAAGGATTTCCAGCGGTGTGCTGTTTTGTCAGCGACAGCGTCAATGCTCAAGTGCTGCAAGAACTGCATGATGGCGGAACCAAGCTGGTGGTCTTGAGAGCCACCGGCTTCAACAATGTCGATCTGACGACCGCCGAACGACTGGGTATCACCGTGATGCGCGTTTCCAATTACTCCCCTTATTCAGTGGCCGAGTTCGCTGTGGGCATGATACTCGCCATGAACCGTAAAATCCATCGGGCTCACCAGAGAGTGCGCGAGGGTAACTTCCGCCTGGATGGACTGCTCGGTTTCGATTTGCACGGCAAAACGGTCGGAGTTGTGGGGACAGGTAAGATAGGCTCGGTATTCTCCAAAATAATGCACGGCTTCGGGTGCAGCTTGCTGGGCTTCGACAAGTACCAGAATCCTGAATGCATTGAGCTCGGCATGCGATACGTCTCGCTGGAACAACTGTTGAGCGATTCGGACATAATCAGCCTGCACGCTCCATTGAACCCGGAAACCCACCATATGATAAACAAAGATACCATATCCCTCATGAAGGAGGGCGCCATACTGGTCAATACCAGCCGTGGTGCGCTGGTCGATACCCAAGCCTTGATCCCGTATCTCAAAGAGTGCCACAAGTGTGCGGTATGCCTGGATGTTTACGAGGAAGAAGAGCATATTTACTATCGAGATCTTTCCGATCAAGTGATCACTGATGATGTCATTTCCCGGTTGATCACCTTCCCCAATTCTCTGGTCACCGGGCATCAGGCTTTTTTTACTCAGGACGCCATGCAGACGATAGCGGAAACAACTATTGGTAATCTCAGTGATTTTGAGAATGGTAGAACTAACGAGAATACCCTGAAGCTGGAGAAAGTGATGAGGTAGACGGTATCTACCACTGGCTCATCGCGGAATAGTGGAATATGCTCCGGATTCAGCCAATTGGTTGGTTCAAGTCTCCGACTTGAACCAACCTGAATCCCGCTAATCGGCGAAGAGCCTTACCATTTTGAAGGCAGCATGAGAGCAAAAACGGCCGCCAGGTATGCGATTGAACAGCCGAAGATCTCCCGCGGATTCGAATCCTGGCGACGGACAGGTCCTTGTGACGGGAAGCCATATACTGACAAGATCGCGGATAGGCTGTACGAGAGTCAGATTTTTGGGCTGTAATGCCTTTTGAGCCAGCGACTGAGACCGTCTAGGCCGGGAAAGAGGACTCTTTCGGTGATGTTGGCCTGGTCCAGCTTGTCGCGTATCTCCCATTTCAATTCGGCCGGAATGACGATTTTTCGCCATATGTCCGGGCGGTCGCTGAGCCAATCGTCCAGAATGGCTGTGGGGTCGGAAATGACGGGAAAGAGAGCGAACTGGTTGACGATCCGATCGTCGATTGACGGCGGTTCGAAAAATATTATTACCTGCTCCGCACCACAATCCGCTTCTCTTTTCCGCATGATCATTTTTTCTTTTTTTGTTCCGTAAACTTGCTCTTGAGGAGGTCGCCAAGCGTTCCCATCGATCCGGAAGGCTGTTCTACGTACTTTCTGTAATCCTCGGCCGCCGCTTTTTCTTCTTGCCCTTCCACCACTGCAGGTGCCAGGGAGAGACGCTTGTTTTCTTCGTCTATGGATTCGATCTTCACTTCGATAGACTGACCGACAGTGAGCACCTCCCGAGGATGATTGATTCTCTTTTCTCCACGCAGCCGGGAGATATGGACGAGGCCATCCACTCCATCGGTCAGAGTAACGAACGCTCCGAAATTTGCAAGGCGTGCTACGGTGCCCTTGTGAATCGAGCCCGCCGGATATTTTCCCTCTATATTTTCCCATGGATCGGGCAACGCTTTCTTTAGGCTGAAGCTGAAGCGCTCCTTATCCCAATCCAGCTTTAAGACTACCACCTCAACTTCCTGATCTACCTTCAAGTACTCGCCGACATCTTCCACCCGGCCCCAGCTGATTTCAGAAATCGGGATTAGCCCTTCCACCCCGCCGACGTTGACGAAGGCACCAAATGGACGGATGGATGTTATCACGCCCTTTACCGTCATGCCTTCACTCAAACTGGATTTCAGCGCCTCTTTTTGCTTCTTGCGCTCTTCTTCCAGAACGGCGCGGTTGGAAAGAATGATATTGCGTCCCCGCTCTGCGTACTCGGTGATTTTGAAGGAGAGTCTTTCGCCCACATATACCTTTGGGTCCTCAACCCGCTGAAGCCCCATCTGCGAGTAGGGACAAAATCCCCTGATACTGCCTGCGATTTTGATCTCGAACCCGCCTTTGATCTCCTTCTCGACCACTCCCTCTACGGGAATTCCACTGTGCCACGCTTCTTCCAGAAAGCTTTGCCGTACTTCTCCCCCACCCAGCCTGGTCGTGAAAAGATGCTCCTGATCCTCTCTGGGGAGATAATAGGCCTCGATAGTGTCGCCTTCCTGCACGGTGATATTGCCCTCTTTGTCGGTCAATTCCTTGGTGGCCAGATAGCCTTCGCTTTTTCTTCCAAGATCGAGAAATATCCAATCCGGGGTGATTTTTAGAACCAGCGCTTTCAGTTTTTCTCCACGCTGGAGGCTCTTCGAATCCACAAAGCTTTGCTCAAGCAGCTCGGCAAAGCTTTCGTCGGCCATTTCTTCGTCCATTGGCTTTTTATCTTGCTCCATTTTCAGCAGTCCTTTTCTCTCACATTTGGTTTTCAGCTTGCTGCATCTGCGGCGAGAGATATCACGAAAAGAGAAAAATAAAAAAGGGATCTGTCAGCTCTTGAAAAATATCTCACATCTCGTGGCTACTCCTTGTTTCTACTGTTCTCTATGTTCCGGCCCTCGTGCTTTGCCGGCTGTGCTTACCGGGGCCGCGACGGGGTGTTATCGGATCGTGAGGCAGGCTGCCGCGTTGCGAGCGCAGATAAACAAATGGCGTATGGTGCATAAAATTGGACACGCGGGCGGTGTATATATCGGCGTAGCGCTCGATCTGTCGCGCCATGTGGCTTTTGTCGTTGCCGGTGCGCATGAGCAGCCCCCAGTTGGGATTGAGAAGATTTCCGGCCGCTTCGGCCAAGGGCGCTATCTTTTGGTCTAATTCGGCAAGACGCGTCTGGATCTGCATCATGGCCCGTCTTATCTTCCCGGCCGAACGACTGCTGTGTGGCTCATAGCCGCGTTGCTTACGCTGGAGATCGAGACGCAGCTGATAGTAGTCCGATTCCAAAAGCTCCTTCTTTTCCATGTAACGAGTGAGCTTCGCCTGATCTTCCTTGAATTGCTCGAGCACCACGATCTCCTCTTCCAGCTCCCGCACTATCAGCCCCGTGCGCCAGCGCAGAATGCTTTTCGAAATGTTCACGTCGACGAAGATATGGTCCCCGACGTATAAGACCTCTTCTCCTCTCACTCCGAGGCTTTGCTCGACCAGGGCGGCATTGCCTCCCATGTATATCCCTCCGAGGAGGAGCGGCCCGCGATATGGGCGAAGTAAGCCGTCTTCGCTCACCACTTGGAAAGTGGGCATGGAAAACGAGAAGAAATCCGGCTTCCTGGCGCTCACGATGATGATGTCAAACAAATCGCGCCAGGTCATCTTATCCGGCAGAAAGCGATCGAAGACGTAGCTCATTATCGGGACAACATAGCTCCAGTCGGAGTTTGTGATGAGCAGCAGCTTCTTTCCGGCTTCCTTCTGATCCAGGAGCGCCAGCGGCATATCCTCATCCAAAATGATGAAACGCTCCGGAGCATTAATGATTTCTGCTTTAAGCTTGCCTTCCATATGCGCCTCATCGAAGAATTGCCGCAGCTCCTTGTGGAGATCCGCATAGCCCATGCTTCCAGCAAGTCGGTCGGCATCCAGCAAGTCTACCAGCTGCATGAAGAGGCAGGCCTGGGATATGGAAAACAATGTGTTGAGAAAAACCCAGCGGGGCGAAGAAAGGTCAACCAGAGTGCGCTGATAGAGCTGGCGCTGAATCTCGAAATCGAGCGGTGTAGTGCCATGGAAGGCTCGTTTTATGTAACCGAACCGATTCGCCTTAACCACGTTTCCATATTCGGTGTCGATAATCAGCCCGCGCATTACCAGATCATGCTCAAATTTCAGATGAGCGATGGGCCAGCCTGCAGCCTGCAGTTTTTCCTTTATGAAATCATAAGCGTGTTGCTCCCAGGCTGCCATGTGGTAGTGGATGAGCGTATAGTCCATATCGTAGCCGATGGCTCGAATGGTCCGCAGATTGAGCGTTCGGTTGCAGAATATGCCGCGTATTGGGTTCCTGATCATCTTCCTATGCTATCGTGCCTCGAAGGTTTCCACTGCTTGCCTGAAATTTCTTGCCGATTCGAGCTCGGGTGATGGTCTTTTTTCATAAAAGGCCATAGAGTAGGATAGTGCCCGTGAATTGTCTCGACCTCCCCTGTGGGCGCCAACACCGGTTGAAAGACCGGAAGCGGCGAATGAGCTCAGGACGAATATGGCAGACTAGCTTCGTCATTGCAACTTTGTTGCGCAGATAGGAAAAGGGAGACAGTCTTGATGGACATCAATCAGACAATGTGTAATCTTCAGGCGCATATGAGAGCGCTCACCATCGAAATCGGAGAGCGCAGCGTTTATCTGCCGGCGAACCTGGAAAGGGCGGCAGACTACATCGGCTCATTTTATAAGAGCTTGGGACTGCCGATGCAGATGGAGCCCTACAGCTTCCGCAGCTTGCAGGTGGCCAATGTGATCAGCGAGGTCAAGTTCTCTGATCGTCCCGCCAGGCGCTATTTACTAGGTGCCCACTACGACTCGGTGAGCGGCACGGTCGGAGCTGATGACAACGCAAGCGCCATTGCGGTTCAGCTTGAGACGGCGAGAGCCTTGCGCGATCTGCAGGGGCGGCTGGATCTGGATCTCGCGGTCAAATGCGTGTCATTTGCGCTGGAGGAGCCGCCCACCTTTCTGACTCGCTATCGAGGCAGCAGAGTGCACGCCAGGGGCGCTAAACAAGCCAAAGAGCAAATCGACGGCATGCTCTGCCTGGAAATGGTCGGCTACAGGTGCTACCGGCCGGGCTGTCAACACTATCCGTTTCCGCTGATGCTAATGGATTATCCAAAGCAGGGAGACTTTATTGGAATAGTGGGTAACTTCAGCTCCAGAAAGCTCACCCGCAGGCTCTTTAGATCGTTTCAAAAGAATCCCGAGCTTCCAGTGGTTCAATTGACCGTGCCCTTTGGCGGCTGGATGATGCCATCGGTTCGGTTGAGCGATCATACTTCTTTCTGGGAAAAAGGATACAAGGCGGTCATGATCACGGATACGGCATTCTATCGCAATCCGTTCTATCATACTGAATCGGATACGATGGACAAGCTCGACTTTGCATTCATGGCGGAGCTGGTGAAAAGCCTGCTGATCTTCTTTCGTTCTCACGTGGAAGGGTGAGAACGAAAAGGATATGGCAGTAGCTTGGGACCGAAAGGATCCAGCATCCTGAACCGGTAGCGCCGCCTTCCATGTCGGCGCAAACTCGACGGGTTTATGGATGAGCTAGCGCCGCCGTGCAAGGCGGCTACCATGGACACATCGCCATGCTCCCTCGCTGCTCCATCTCTAATCGCCCCAAGCTTCCGGCTCCAGGCTCCGTGCTCCAAGCTCCCTGCTACTTGCCGGCCTTCATGATCTTTGCCCAGGTATCGCGCAACGACACGGTCCGATTGAACACCAGGCGGTCACCGGAAGAATCGGGATCGACACAGAAATAGCCAAGCCGTTCGAACTGATACGAGCTGCCGGGAGCCGCTCCGGCGAGACTCGGTTCGACCTTGCATGAGTTGAGAGCTTCCAAAGAATCCGGGTTCAAGAGGGATCTGAAATCGACCTCTTTATCTTCGGAGGGATCGGCTTTTGACAACAAACGGTCATAAAGCCTCACCTCGGCCGGCAAGGCATGAGGCGCCGACACCCAATGCAGAGTCGCCTGGACTTTGCGGCCATCCGGCGACCATCCGCCGCGTGTTTCAGGATCGTGAGTGCAGCGAAGCTCAATGGGCTCACCGGTTTTTTCATCTTTGACCACATCGACACATTTGATGTAGTAGCCGTAGCGCAGTCTTACTTCACGGCCTGGAGCCAGACGGAAGAATTTTTTGGGCGGGTTCTCCATGAAATCTTCCCGTTCGATGTAAAGCACACGAGAGAACGGGACCTTGCGCGATCCCATGCCGGAGTCTTCCGGATTGTTGACGGCGTCCAATTCTTCAACCCGATCTTCCGGATAGCTTTCGATGACTACCTTGAGCGGCCGCAGCACGGCCATTACCCGCGGTGCCCGCAGGTTCAGGTCCTCTCGAACACAGTGCTCCAGAAGCGCCATATCGACAATGCTGTCCCGTTTGGCCACGCCGATCCGTTCACAGAAGGTTCGAATCGATTGCGGCGTATAGCCTCTGCGCCGCAGTCCCACCAGGGTCGGCATGCGTGGGTCGTCCCAGCCTTTAACATGGCCGTCTTCAACCAGTTTCAGCAGCTTCCTTTTGCTCATAACGGTGTAGGTCAAATTAAGGCGGGCAAATTCGATCTGCTGTGGATGAAACACCTGGAGCTCGTCGAGAAACCAGTCGTAAAGCGGCCGGTGATCTTCAAATTCGAGTGTGCAGATGGAGTGCGTGATACCTTCCAGGGAATCGCTCAGACCGTGGGCAAAGTCATACATGGGGTAGATGCACCACTTATCGCCGGTCCTGTGGTGCG
>JAVEVM010000127.1:0-7380 GCA_034005055.1 Desulforhabdus sp.
GGATGGAGGCGGCCGGTCCGCCAAGAACATGGGTGGAGCAGCTCAAGCATGGATCAAAAGCCCTAACGACCGCCTGTATTCTATTTATGGCCGGATCGGTGAGCGTTGTACCGTTGATGAAGCGCTTTGCGACCTGCAGCACGCCTCGATTCATGGCCAGATTGTTGTTACCGGTTGCCACAATCATGTTGGCCCAGGTCATGAGTCCATATTCGTCCACTTTGTAGTGATGAAAAAGCGTACCGCGTGGCGCCTCAACCACTCCGATGCCCTCGCTATAGTTCGGTCGTGCGAATGCTCGTATGCGGGTGCTGAGAATATCCGGATCTTGCAGCAGCCTTTCCAAGACCTCGATTGAATATAAAATCTCAATGAGTCGTGCATAATGGTTGTAAAACGAGCTCATCACCGGGCCCCGCTCCAGACTGCGAAATTCAGCCCATTCCTGATCGGCAAGGGGCGTGCCGCAGCCGTTGCAAACGTTGAGCCGAGCCGCCGGACCTACGCGGTAGATGCCCTCCGGATAGCCGAGCGGTTTGTAGTATGGAGACTTTAGATAGGAATATTCTTCAACCGCTTCTCCGATGTATTCCTGGTAACGAATGGGATCGACCTGATCAGCCACGATGTTGCCTTTTGCGTCAATAAAGCGAAGCTTGCCTTCAACGTGCTCCAGATTCCCTTGGAGATTGACCAGTCCCATGAAATAGGTAGGAAAATTGGCAAAGGTCCGGATCTCTTCCCGGTAATTTTCAAGTGATTGTTTAAACAATGTCAGGGTGCGCTGAACAATGTCGAGGGCTTCAGGAACCATGGCGAGCATGTTTTCCCGATGCTCGGCGGAAAGCGGCGCATTTACCCCTCCCGGAACCACCCAGGACGGGTGGATGCGTTTGCCGGCAAACCATTCAATGATTTGCTGGCCGATTTTGCGCAGGCGAATGCCGTCGCGCGCCACGGAAGGATTCGCTTTCAGCACACCTAGAATATTGCGATTAGCTGGATCGGAATCCATGCCGAGCAGCAAATCCGGCGAGGAAAGATAGAAAAAGCTCAAAGCGTGGGACTGGATGAACTCTCCACAATTAAGAAGCCGCCTTAATTTCACTGCCGTCTCGGGCACCTGAACCCCCAGGATGGCATCGCACGCCTTTACCGAAGCGAGGGAGTGGCTTACGGGACAGATGCCGCAGATCCGTTCCACCAGGGACGGCATTTCGCTATAGGGTCTTCCTTCGCAGAATTTTTCGAACCCTCGGTATTGGGTTACATGCAATTTAGCATCCGATACTCTGCCCTCATCGTCCAAGGTGATGGTGATCTTGCCATGACCCTCGATTCGGCTGACCGGCTCAATAATGAACTGCTGGCTCACTAGACACCTCCTTGCTGTTCCGCTACGCTCCAAACCGGGTCTTGTTGGAAAGATCCGGAATGCGTCCCTGCAAGAGCTCGGAAATCAGGAAAAAAATGGCATCGGCAGGCGGCGGACAGCCGGGCACAAACAGGTCGACCTTTACATATTCGTGAACGGGGCGCACGTACGGCATCAAGTGAGGCACACCCTGTTTGGGAATCTGCGCATGGCATGAAGCATTTTCTTCGTAGCCGCGCTTCAAAACATCCTCCACACGAAATTCGTTGCGCATGCCGGGCACATTGGAAGTCACCGCACAATCGCCGAAAGAGATCAATATCTTAGTGCGCTCCCGAATCAGCCGAATCTTTTTCACATCTTCGTCGTTGCTCACTGCTCCTTCAACCAATGCTATATCAACCGCCTCGGGATATTCCAGAGCATCCACCAAAGGACCATAGACCAGTTCAATTTGATCTGCGATGTCCACGAGCCGTTCGTCTATGTCCAACAAAGACATATGACAACCGGAGCAGCCGTCGAGCCAGGTTGTTGCGATGCGCGCCTTACTCATGGCAGATTCTCCTTTTCATCTCATTCTCTGTCTCTTCCTCGCATCATCTGCAGGTAGGGCAAGAACTGTCTTCGTTTGATCATTTCCGCAACGGATCTGCCTTTTTCTGAAAGTGCCCCGGTAGGGCAAACCTGGACGCATTTCCCACAACCCGTGCATGTCTCCGAAGAGCCCCAGGGTTGATTCAGGTCGGTTATGACCCGGGAATTGATCCCGCGTTTCATCACGTCCCAGGTATGTGCTCCTTCAATCTCGTCGCATACCCTCACGCAGCGCAAACAGAGCACGCATCGATCATGATCGAGAGAAAAGCGCGGGTGCGAGGCGTCAATGCCCAGGCGTGGATAGAGGTAATTGTAGCGAACGTGTGTCATGCCAAGGTTGACGGCGAGCTGTTGAAGCTCGCAATGTCCGTTGGATACGCAGACCGAGCAAACGTGATTGCGCTCGGAAAAAATAAGCTCCAGTATTTTTCTGCGGTAATCCAGAATCCTGTCAGAATGGGTGATCACCTCCATCTCTTCTCGCGGATGAGTGACACAGGCGGGCACCAGTTTGGCCGAACCTTTGATCTCCACGATGCACAACCGACAAGCACCGCGCTCCGAGAGGCCGTCAAGGTGGCACAAGGTCGGAATGTAGATGCCGTTTTGGCGAGCTACGGAAAGAATGGTCTCATCTTCACGAGAGCTGACGTCGCGGTCGTCAATCCTGAAGGTGAGAATGCGGACTGGGTTGACACCGGCTTCCCTTCTTTTTTCCGGAGAACCTGCCGTACTTCTCATGGAAAAACCTCCATCACCCATCCTGGGCGCGATCACAATGAAAGGTGGCTGTCTTCATTTTGCAGGTATTGGCGGGGCAGTATTTGTCTTCGATATGAGCCAGATACTCGTCCTTGAAATAATGCAAAGTGCTCAGCACCGGGTTGGGCGCCGTCTGGCCAAGGCCGCACAGAGCGGTGTTTTTGACCAGATCGCAGAGCTCTTCTATGGTGGCGAGATCCGCGGGCACGGCGCTGCCGCGGGTGATATTGTTTAGCAGGTTGTAGAGCTGGGTCGTTCCCACGCGGCAGGGCACACACTTGCCGCACGATTCCGACATGCAAAATTCCATGAAGAACCTGGCCACATCCACCATGCACGAGCTTTGATCCATGACAATCATACCGCCGGAGCCCATAATCGAACCAACTTCGGCCAGGGATTCATAATCCACCGGCATGTCCAGATATTGCTCCGGAATGCAGCCGCCGGAAGGTCCTCCAGTCTGAACTGCCTTGAATTTGCCGGCGCCGGGGATGCCGCCGCCAATATCAAAAACAATCTCGCGCAGAATGGTGCCCATGGGAACCTCGATGAGACCGGTGTGGTTGACCCGGCCCGCAAGAGCAAAGACCTTGGTCCCTTTGCTCTTTTCTGTGCCGATACCGGCAAACCAGGCTCCGCCGTTGCGGATGATGGGCGCAATGTTGGCAAAGGTTTCCACGTTGTTGATCAAAGTGGGAAAACCCCACAGGCCGGATTCAGCTGGATATGGCGGCCGCGGACGTGGTTTTCCCAAGCGTCCTTCAATGGAAGAGATGAGCGCTGTTTCCTCGCCGCATACAAATGCGCCTGCTCCCAACCTCACTTTTATGTCGAACTGAAACCTGGTGTTGAAAATATTGTTTCCAAGAACCCCCATCCGCTCGGCATGGGCAATCGCCGTTCGCAGCCGCTTCACCGCCAATGGATATTCGGCCCGCACGTAGATAAAGCCGTGGTTGGCACCGACCGCATAGGCGGCAATGGCCATTCCCTCCAGGACCCGGTGCGGATCACTTTCCAGAACACTTCGATCCATAAATGCTCCGGGGTCTCCTTCGTCGGCGTTGCAGATCACGTATTTCGTATCGCTGACCGCCTTGGAGACCGTGGTCCATTTGAGCCCGGTGGGGTACCCCGCACCCCCTCGACCTCGCAGTCCGCCCTTGGAGATCTCATCAATGACCTCTTTTGGCGTCATGCCGCGCAAAGCATTATAGAGAGCTTCATAGCCCCTTTCGGCGATGTAGTCCTCGATTCGTTCCGGATCTATTTTGCCGCAATTTTCCAAGACGATTTTGTGCTGCTTGCTGAAAAACGCCAAATCGGTCGAACATTGCAGATCGACCACCGGGCTTCCACCCAGGGCTTCAATGATCGGTCCGATATCTGAGACCTTGACCCCCTGGTAAAGCGTTCCCTCGGGCTCGATAGCAACCAGCGGACCGGCGGTGCACAGCCCAAGGCAGCCAACACCCTTAACATCGACCCAGTTTTCCATGCCGCGGCGGCTCACTTCTTTTTCCAGCGCCTCCTTGAGCACCCCGCTCTGGCAGGAGAGGCAGCCTGCCGCCACGCAAACTCTGATCCGATGCTGAAACCCTTCCTGCCGCTCCTTTTCAATTCTGGCGATATGTTGCAGCTCTTCAAGCATCAGAGTCATGGCTGGTCCACCTCCTTATTTTTTCAACCACGGCGGCCGGATTCAGCTTGCCGGCCACTTCCCCATCAAACACCGCCGCCGGCGCCAGACCGCATGAGCCAAGGCAGCGAGCAATCAGCAGCGAAACCTTGCCGTCCTCGGTGGTTTCTCCCGGGTGTATCCCTGCATGCTCATGGATGCTCTCCAGAATTGCGGATGAACCGCCGATGTAACAGGCAGTCCCCAGGCAAACCACACACGTGTGCTCGCCGGGAGGTTTAAGAGCGAAATAATGGTAGAAAGTTGCCACTGCATAAACGCGACTGAGGGGGACTCTGAGCTGATGGGCCACATATTCCATGGCTTCGAGATCGAGAAAACCGAATGAATCCTGAACGGCGTGCAGCGTCTCGATAAGAGCATCGGGTTGATTGCCGTTTAGCCGAATGGTGCGATTGACCATTCGCCAGCGGCGATCCTGCGCCATTTGTGCGAATTTTTCGGTCGATTGAGTGGCTTCTCCAGAGGCTTGGATCATAGGTTCCTCCCCGGCAAGTTTTCGTATTTCTTTCAAGGAAAGCCAGATTAGAATCTGAATTTGGCGACTGCATCAGGTAATCTCCGATCGTCCGGCAACAGCCCGTCTCCAAGGCGACCGGAAATTTCCGGATCGTGGCTTTCGAAAATGATGGCAGCCCTGCTGAACAAGAAATTTCGAGTTTGAGGTAAAGTCTAATCGTTTCTATTATATTAATGGTGCAAGACATTATATCTCTGTGACTTCTACGATGCTATCCTAAAAAAACAAGAACAACTTGAAATCTGCAGTAACTTTATTTCGATCAGAAGAGGAGAAGGATTCTGCTTTAGAGCGGCGGTTTCGCGGACTTGGCACAGGGTTGCCGAAGATGATGCGGTAGCGATGCCCTCGATCAATTTACATTTCTGTGCTATACGATAGCGTGAGTGTGAATTGGTATCTATTATCCCTTTATTCGGTAGCAAGTCTAAATCCTGTGGAGGATCACGATGTCCAGCTCGAAACGTATTCTTATAGTCGGCGGTGTAGCTGGCGGTGCCTCCTGTGCCGCCCGTGCCCGGAGACTTTCAGAAGAAGTTGAAATCATCATTTTCGACCGCGGTCGCTATGTTTCTTTTGCCAACTGTGGTCTTCCCTATTACGTCGGAGAAGTCATTAAAAAGGAGGAGAGCCTCCTGGTGGCAACCTCCGATTTGTTCAAGGACCGGTTCAATATTGAAGTCAGACTGCAGTCGGAAGTCCTCGCCATCGATCGTGAGAAGAGCGAAATCGAGGTGAAAGACCTGGTAAGCGGAAATGTCTACCATGAAAAATACGATGCGCTCGTGCTTTCACCAGGTGCTGCTCCTATCAAGCCTCCGCTTGAAGGAATAGATCTGCCCGGGATTTTTACCGTGAGAACCATTCCGGACAGTCGCCGCATAAAGGAATGGATTGACGATCGTGAGGCCAAAAAAGCGGTTGTTGTGGGTGGAGGCTTCATCGGATTGGAAATGACAGAAAACCTGATCGCCCGAGGGCTTTCGGTCACAATTGTTGAAATGATGCCGCAGGTGATGCCGCTGCTGGATCCCGAAATCATTGCGCCGGTCCACAAGCACCTCAGCCGCTCGGGAGTGAAGCTCCGCCTCAACGAGACGGTAACCGGTTTCGAGCAGACCAACAGTGAGCTTTCGGTCAAGCTGAAATCCGGAGAAGTGGAAGCCGCAGATGTTGTAATTCTTTCGGTAGGGGTTCGCCCCGAAACGAGTCTCGCCCGAAATGCCGGTCTGCAGATCGGAGATCTGGGCGGTATCAGAGTCGACGAGCAGATGCGCACCAGCGATGCAAAGATCTGGGCGGTAGGGGATGCGGTCGAAGTGAAAGATTTTGTGACCGGACGTGCGACTCTGGTGCCGCTTGCCGGACCTGCCAACCGCCAGGGCCGGATAGCGGCCGATGTGATATTGGGGCGCGATGCTCGCTTCCGCGGCGTTCAAGGCACCTCGGCCGTTGAAGTTATGGGATTAACGATCGCCTCGACGGGGCCAAGCGAAAAAACCCTCAAACGTCTGGGACTCTGGAACGAGCCTGCAAGGTATGAAAAAATCTACCTTCATCCCGGCCATCACGCCAACTACTACCCCGGGGCGAGCCCCATAACCCTGAAACTGATCTTTTCAAAACCTGACGGCCGAATCGTCGGGGCTCAAGCGGTCGGCAAACAAGGTGTTGAAAAGCGCATTGATGTAATCGCGACGGCAATCCAGAAACAGTCAACGGTTTTCGATCTTGAAGAAGCCGAACTGTGCTACTGCCCCCAGTCGGGGTCGGCCAAAGATCCGGTCAATATGGCGGGGATGATAGCAGCCAACGTGCTGCGGGGAGATGTCGAAATTTTTCACTGCGGCGGCGCATTAGCCGATAACGCGTTTATCCTCGACGTACGCGATCCTGCGGAATTCAAGAAAGGCGGCATCGAGGGAGCGGTTCACATTCCTCTCAACGAACTGAGAGGCAGAATGGACGAACTGCCGAAGGATCGAGAAATCCTGGCGTATTGCCTGGTCGGACAAAGATCCTATTACGCCCATCGAATGCTCGTCCAGTATGGCTTTAAAGTGAAGAGCATGAGCGGGGGCTATCGTATTTATACCTTCTGCAAAGCGAGCTGATTGCACTCGATAATGCCACCGCCAAATAGGTATGTTCGCCAACTTGGAAGAGAGCAGACGAGCTCTGTTTGGGCACCAGCAAGGGGGGCGGCGATTCGGGAGCTCACATCCGAGCAATGGAGCACGAACGGAAAACAATGCAGAACTTCTTCGCAGGCAACTCCCTGGATCGGCTCTGGCTAAAACGCCTCGACTCCGCCTGGATTGAGCGGCAGCTAGCCGAGCCCGAGTCTCGCTTTATACCGATATGGGAGACGAAGAATCTTGTCACGGAAGAGTCGCAACCGACTTTGGTTGCACTGACATG
>JAVEVM010000128.1:0-7375 GCA_034005055.1 Desulforhabdus sp.
GATGAGTTGCTCTGTCTCCATCGGCTTTTGCATTTCCATTATAATAAATTGCTGCTCGTTTGCGTTGATACCATCCTCGTTTAGCTTGCCGATGATGCGTTGGACTTCGCTTTGATCGATTTGCCCATCCGCCTTGGCTGCATTGATCATGGCCCGCAAAATGAGCTCTGCATGCTGTTCGAGCCTCTGCCGATCGGCCTCCGTTTTTGGCTGCGTTAACCCCACCGGCACACTGGGTGTCTCAGCGCCACTATCTTTCAATGCCTTGTAAGCCATTGCCCCAAGAAGCGCCAGAACACCGCCACCCAGAGCTCCGCCCATAGATTTTCCTCCGCCTCCCAAAAGAGCGCCGGCAAGCGCTCCGAGTCCGCCAAGGGCAAGATTCTCTCTCCCGCCAACAGCCTGTTCAGTTTCACCCAGAACGCTTCCCAGTAAGCCACCCAGGCCACCGCCGCTGGAAGCTCCACCGAGCTTTGACGACAGCGCTTCCAGCATGCTGCCGCCTGAGCCGGCAGAACTACCAAACAGCGAAGAGAGATTGTCCAGCAAACCGCCACTTCCTCCACCCAAGGCATTTTTCAAGCGGTCATGGGACGATGCCGTCATACCCGATTGGATGATTGATCCTAACAACTCAGTAATACTCATGGCGCACTCCAATTCTTATTGTCACATCCAAGCATTCGGCAGGAAGTTAAAGCAGGACGATCCTCCCGACCGATCATTTAAGCGGAATGCGGATTTTCTGGCCGACGAATATCAGATCCGGGTCGCGGATGACTTCACGGTTCGCCTCAAAAATCTTGGGATAGTCATTGGCATTCCCGTAAAACCGCTTGGCGATGGCCGAGAGCGTATCTCCCTTTTTGATGGTGTAATATTCAACCTGCTCCGTAACCTCCGGTGCCTGCAGCCCGTCGACCTTGACTTCCGAGACGCCCAGTACATTACCGGCCATTAAAACAGCCTTTTCCATGGCCTCAGGGCTGGCCGCCTGTCCGGAAAGAGAGACCACACCATTATCAAAAGCAACATCGAGACCCGTGATTCCCGGGTTGGATTCCAAAAGGTGTTCCTTGATCTTTTCCTCCGGCTTTTCGTCAGCACCGAAGAGCTTCTTTCCTATGTCTTTGACAAAATCGAAAAGTCCCATGGCAATCCTCATTCATTTGGGGGTTTTGGCGGAATAAAGACCAAATTGTTCAAGAGCAGTCCCACTTATACTTTCACCTCCTTTTTAGACCTTATCTCTGGTGGCTGGATCCCTCCTTCGTCGGTGCTGGAATCTTTTGCAGCAATAGCTTCAGGACATGCGGAAGGACCCCAAGCGCTTCCAGCAATCCACTCCGCGCTCTTCCAGAATGGTTCAAAAATGAAATGGTTGAGGAGAATTAAGGAGGTGTTGTCCCCTGCGCGCTCATCACAACTACAAAGGCAATTGGTTTTCAACACCCTCGGGCCAATATTCCTCTTACGGTTGATATTATACCTATCGTAATCGAATTAAAGAGAATATAAAATAGTTTCTCAATATCAGATCAAAATTACTTGCTTCGTTCCAAAACCGAAGTAAACTTGATTTATTGGTTACCGTTCGAAACTCTTTTCTTTTTAGATGAATAAGGTTCCAGAGAGGATAGTCGGGCACATGCAAGCCTTTTTGCCGGCCACTCTCTGTTGCTGAGGAGACGGTTTGAAGGTTTGCTGATCACAGTTCTTCGAGTTTCAGTACCCCCATTCAGCGAAAGGAAGCCTGCCGGTGGAAGCAAAAAAAGGTAAATCAACGGCGACAAAAATCGAAATCAGTCCCATGGAAGGCACGAACCGGATGGGATACTGGGAATTTAAGAAAGAAGTTGCTGATCCTGCCGGATGGCAGCTGCAAAGAATCGAGCCGCAGACTTATCTGATTTTGAACAGCAGCCGTCAAAAGATAGGAATTTTTAGGAGTGGCGAAGGTTATTTCCCCAACTTGGCGGGCGCCGCGACCGGCTCCAAGACGAAGCCTGAATGAGCACGATATCGCCTTTCATGAGTATTGCCTCATGAGGTAAGAATGGCCCAGGCCAGGAACTAGCGGATAAGCTTTCGACAACTTTTTACCCTGCCACAGTCCAGGAAACCCTAAGAATGGAGCGGGAACATGACCAGTAATGCATTGACGCCCATGCCTCTGAATTACCTTGACAAGGCCTTGACCAAACTGCGCGACCTGGGGCTGATGCCCGCTAAGCTGGATGAAACGCCGGTAGTCGCCATGATCAAAAAGATCAGCGATTTGGACGAAGAAAAAGCCGTCGCCATTGCCCGCACCCTGAACCACACTACCGTATTCAATGAGGTGGTGCGCCAGCAGGCTGCGGCCATGGAAGTTGGCGAACGCTATGAGCAAATTGCCGCCGCCTTCAACAGTATTCGCGATGACGCCCAAAACATGGTCAAACAACTCGACGACGGTAAGATTGACACCTTGGAGCGCATGGGCAATTTCTGGATGAAGGTCACTCGTGGTGACATTCCAAGCCGTTTTGAAAAGATCAAGAAGACTTACAACGAGGTGACCCGCGACAGCAGAGACCAGATTGATCGGGAACTGGTGATCTTGGAAAGCTACCGGGACTTTCGCGGCTCATTGAAAGAGGCGCAGGTGCTCGCTTTTGAGATCCTGAAAAAAGCGGAAAGCCGGCTGCAGGAGGCCAAGACGCGTCTCGAAGAGGCGGCCGGAGCCCTGGAAGCCAATACCAGCAATGACCAGGTAGAGATCGTAAAGCTTGAGCTGGCCAGGGATGAACGATTGCGTGAGTTACAGGAGGAGGACAAGCGCTATCAGGTATCTAAGGACCTGGCGGAAAATCTTTCCATCAACTACAACACCACCGAAGTAATCATGGCTAGACTGGTCCAATCCAATGAAGTGAAAGAGCGGGTCTATTCTCAGGCTGTGACTTTTTTTGGCACCAATGAAACGGTCTTCACCGCTCTCAACGCTTCTTTCACCAGCCTGCAAGGGCTGCACGAGAGCACCCGAACCCTGGAGGTCATGAAGGAGGGAATGAACCAGAGCCTGGAGACGCTGGCTGAAGTCGGCGGCAAGGTGCAGGAGGACGCTCTGCGAGCCGGCTACGGGCCGACGCTGAAAGCTGAAAGCGTCAAAAAGCTATTGGATTCAGTGATTCACTTCCAGGAAAAATCCCTGATGCTGGTTGCGGAGCTGCGACAGGCAAGCACACGTAATGAAGAGGAGATCAGCCAAGCCGTCGAAGCCGGTAAACGCCGCCTTGTGGCATTGACTCAAGCCGGAGAATCCCTGCCCCATGGTTGATCACGAGAAACCGCAGAAAATCGAGCTCGATGAAGTGATGCTCGCCATGGATGTAGTGGATACGCTGCGCCACGAGCAACAACTAGTGGAGCGGGAACTGGCAGACGACGAGAGGGATCAGGCCCTGATCGAGAGAGTGAAGCGGATGTATGCTTCACAGGGGCTGAAAGTCACCGACCAGATCATTGCCGAGGGTGTGGCCGCGCTGCGCGAGGAAAGATTCGCTTATCGGCCGCCTCCACCTAAAGGCACGTTGTGGCTGGCCAAACTCTACGTCAACCGCAGCCGTTGGGCAAAAATGTTCGGGGTCGCAGTGGTGTCACTGATCATCCTTGTCCTTGTCTATCGGTTTATTTATGTCGCGCCGCAAATTCGCCGGCAGACCGAAACGGTCCGCAGTTACAATGCCCTGATCAGCCAGCAGCGGGATCAGGTCACCATCGCCAGGCAGCGCCTGGCAAGCCTCAATCGGAGCCTCAAGAATGCCGGCAATGGGGCTGCCCAATCCCCTGAACCGGCCGCCCAAAGACTTCTTTCCGAGGCCGGTCAACTGGCTGCTGCAGCCGAAGTCAACCTGCAATCATTCGACAAGCTGCCTCTCAAGCCGGACCTTACCGGCGAAAGCTTCACCCGGGAAGGGGACGCTGTCTCGCGTCGGTTGGAACAGCGGGTAAAGATGCTGAGCGACTTGAGCGTGCATCTCGACAAGGCTGAAACTGCCTTGGCTGGCTTGAGCGAATTGGCGACCCTGCGGGAAAAGCTTGCCGGTCAGCGGCGCAGCCTGTTGGCTGAAAGCCGGGAAGATAGGGTCCGTGGGCAGGCGGAAAAGCTCTATGCCGATGCCGTGGCAGCCCTCAATCGCGGCGACCTCCAGGAAGCGCGCAAGCGATCGGCTGACTTGCAGGAGCTGTACGGTCGTGTGGTGCAGGAATATGAGCTGAGGATAACTTCCAGACCGGGCAGTCCCAGCGGAATATGGCGAGACCTGCAAAACAACCCCGGGGTTCGCAACTACTATATTATCGTTGAAGCCGTCACCGCGCAAGGCGAGCGGCTGGCCCTGCCCATAACCAGCGAGGAAGACGGAACAACGCGTATCGTTTCCCAGTGGGGCCTGCGGGTGGATGACGCTGCTTTTGAGAAAATCCGCCGCGACAAGCTCGACGACGGCATCATCCAGCAGAACCGTTTCGGCGTCAAAGAGCGTGGTTATCTGACTCCCCGCTACCTGATGCCGACCACGGGCAAAGCGATCACTCAGTGGTAAGAAAGCGACAAGGATGACGACGGGAAGAGACAATCTGCAGTTGATCAACCAGCACATCCATCAGGCGCAAACAGCGCAAGAGGATGCAGGACGGCGCCTGACAGAACTGCAACGGCAACTGAACGACCTTCATCTTCAGGCCGCCGACCGCTACCGCGAGCTGGCCAGAATCCGACTCGACAACCTCCAGGCGAGCCATTTGGTTGCGCAGCTCGAGGAAAGCGATCGGGCCATCCTCAACCTGCTGGCAAATCTCGGACAGGCTCGGCGCGAGTTGGAAGAAAAGATTCGAACAGGCGTTTCCAGGCAGCAGCAGCTCGAAGAGCAGAGAAAAGAGCTGGAGGAGCAGCGAGACGAAGCCGGCGATCGGCTGCAGAAGCAGCTGGAACAGACCCGGCAGCGAATTATCCAGACGGACGTTTATCAGCAGCAGCAGAAACGGGTGGAGGAGGCGGCGGCTGTTGCCAGGCGGGCCGACGAAAAGGCATCCCAAAAAGAACAGGAACAGCTTGCCAAGGGGAAACCCTACGAGGCCGACAGTCTGTTCATGTACTTATGGAGAAGACGCTACCAGACGCCGGATTATCGGGCTAGCTGGCTCACCCGCCGGTTGGACAACTGGGTGGCCAGGCACATCGATTATCAACGCAATCGCAGCAATTACCAGATGCTGCAGGATCTGCCCCGCCGACTACGAGAGCATGCCAATAAGGCGCAACAAATAGCACAGTTGCAGGCTCAGGCGCTGCAGACTATCGAGCGGCAAGCCGCCGAAGAGGATGGCATCCTCGTTCTTCAAGCCAGGGTGCAGGACGCAGAAAAGCGGATCAAACAGCATGATGCTGAAATAGAGGCGGAAGAAGCCGGACATCAGCAGCTCTTGAAAGAACAGGCCGCTTTCAACGAAGGGACGGACCCGTTGTCGAAACAGATCATCGACTTGCAGGCGGCTGCGCTGCAGCGTCAGGAGCTCGCTGAGCTGCTGGAGGAGGCGCGTGCCACTCCTCGGCCGGAGGACGATGTCATCGTCGTCCAGCTACAGCAAATCCAGCAGCGGCTGAGGCAGATTGCTGAGGAAATCCATTCCGTGAATAATTTCCTGCAACAGCAGCAACGCAGTATGGCCGATTTGGAGGAACTGCGTCGGCGCTATCGTCAGAGCGGCTACGATGCCTACAATTCATCCTTCCCCGGTGACTTTGCCTTAGGCGCGCTGCTTGGACAAATGCTGCAGGGCCTCATGAATTCGGACATGGTCTGGCGGGAAGTCGGCCGCCACCGTCAAGGAAGCCGTCCATCCGGCAGCTGGGGCGGCTTTGGAGGAGGTTTCGAGGAACGGGGCGACAAGGGGCGCAGAGGATTCGGCGGAGGCTCTTTCCGCACAGGCGGTGGTTTTTAGATCGGCCGGAATTCCTCTGGGAGCACTGGCTGTGCACCTTTCAACCGGATGGCGGCAGCTTTCAAGGCGTTCCCGTAGGTTTTTTCCATTCAACCGCTACAGTTCTGCGCTCAGTCCAGCCCAGCAAGACAGCCACTTCTCCATCTCCGCATCATGTTCTTTTTGTGGGCTTCCTCCCTTGTGCCTTTGCGGTGAACGGATACATGACTTGCAGCAGTTTGCGCGTCCGTTCCTGCTTGACGCGGGGTTCTCTTCTGAATAAAGGAGCTCTTATATTGACTTTCAATATCGGCTGTTGGTAGTGAGAGACGGCTAATGCCAAAAAGATCGGGTAACTATGCTGCCGAGTCGGCTGATTGACCCGTTAAAACAGCGTTTGGCTCGCGCCAAAACAATTAATGAGGAAAATCTGGACAGTGGATTGGGCGCCGTCTGCCTGCCCTTCGCTCTAGGAAAGAAGCATCCCAATGCAGCCACACAATGGGGCGCCATAATGGCCTCCTCCCCTTTGGGTTGAGTTGAATCACTTAAGCGACTGGGAAATCCTTTTTTGATTCAACAATATACCACAAAGGGTAGAACTTCTAAACTGCTAAATCGCCAGACTTAGGTACAAAGGAGGAGGAGCCTATGTGGTTGAACCGTTTTCCAGTCTTTGCTGCTACTTGCATTTTCGTCTTTTCCCTCGTCCTGGTTCAATGTGGAGACGCCCCTGCCTACATTTTACCAGATTCAGGCCAAACCTCATGCTACACTGGTCTGGGCTACGAGGCCCCATGCCCCGCTCTAGGTCAGCCGTACCACGGTCAGGACGGCAACTACATCGGTGCACAGCTTGCTTACCAGGACAACAGTGACGGCACCGTAACCGATCTTAACACCGGCCTCGTTTGGCAACAAAGCGACGATCAGAACATGAATCGCTCTTCTCATGGAGAAGCTGAGGCTTACTGTGGGAGCCTGGAATTAGGCAGTTACAGCGACTGGCGATTGCCGACCCAGCACGAGTTGCTCTCCGTTGTGAATTACGGCAGGAGCAACCCCTCCATCCACACAACTTACTTCCCCGGCTGTCTCTCAGACGGCTACTGGTCGAATGACAGCAGTGATACTTATGGCAATTATTGGTATGTCGATTTCTATTATGGTGACGTAGGTGGTGTCCTTGGTTGGGGTGCCAGAGGTGACCCTATGTACATTCGCTGTGTACGAGGAGAACCGCTGAGCAAGAGTAACTTTGTAATGAATGATAATGGCACCGTAACTGACACGGTAACGGGCCTCATATGGCAAAGAGAAGCTCTACAAAACGAATATACATGGAAACAAGCACTCTCATACTGCGAAGCGCTGTCGCTTGCCGGCGCAGATAGATCGGAAGAGCACA
>JAVEVM010000129.1:0-7309 GCA_034005055.1 Desulforhabdus sp.
TGGCTGAGTCCATTTTGAAGGATAAGAAGCGGATATTGCCCTGTGCCGCCTATTGCGACAAAGAATATGGAGTCGGCGGTTACTATGTCGGTGTCCCGGTGAAGCTTGGCATGAATGGTGTGGAAGAAGTGATTGAAATAAAGCTCTTGGCAGAAGAAAAGGCAGCTTTCGATAAATCCGTTGAAGCTGTAAGGCAGCTTGTGAAGAATCTTCCCCTTTAAAATCCCCAAAAAACGACAGAGTAGAAGGCAGCCTCACCAGCCTTTTACTCTGTCTCAGTCCAACCCGGTCCTTAATTTCGAGTCAATCCGTACTTTATGCCGAAGTCTTTAATGTTACGCTCGTCATAGCGGATGATTGCGTCCTGAAAGGCTTGCAGCCTCACGCATTCTCTGCTGCATTCTTCCTTATTGACATGCACCTTCTCACATGTACGACAAGGACTCTCCATAGTCCTGTCAAAAGAAACGACCATCTCGCCCCTCCTCTCCTGGTGGTTCCCGTAACTAAGCCCCTGTACCAACCTTCTAGCCCCGCTGATCCATATATGATGGCGCTTATCTGCTGTCAAGCAATTCTAAATCCTGCCCTTGGGTTTAGTTTCCTTAATCTTAGTGAAGAGGGTCAAGCCAACGCCGTTACTTTCTCCTTCTTTATGATTGCTTTTTTCTTGAGCCGGTTCACTGTCTCTGCCAAGACCGGAAAAACATTCTCCCGGATATCGCCCGCCACGGCCACCAACAGGACATCCTCACCTATCTGCCTGCGTCCGGTGAAAAGATAAGCCTCGATGGCTGCTATTCCAGGCTGAGAGCGCATTTCTTTTAAGATCTCTTCCCACCGCACGGTACTTACATCAATATCAAGATAGGCCGCCGGCCTGCCATCGCGGCTGGTTGCACGCACCAGACCGTTATGACATGCAATCATGCCTACTTTGGCAGGATCCGCTTCTTTTTTTATCTTTTCCATTAAATCAATCAGTGTGGGCATCTTCCTTCTCCTCGATTGACGCAATTAAGTGTCCCTATCCTGGCTTAAAAACTAACCGAATACAGGCGGGTTTTCAATTTGTGATTCCATTTCAACAACCCGCCTTTGTTTGCGGTTGATTCTTATAATTCATGCTGCTATAGACCGTAGAGAAATGTGATAACTTGAACAAAGTTGCTACGTTCTGGAAAGGTTGGCCCCATTTGCTGTCGCGATCGGCTTTACTTTTTAACCTGCTTGAATTCATTTCTCCAGTACCGTTATGAGAGAAAGCATGGCGAGCCGAAAGCTCGCACTTTCTCGTAGTATTAGGGCAACCATTCACCACCGGTAGCGGGTGGATTCCAATGTAAGGAAATTATGTGGAGGAGGGAAATCATGTTCGAAGAAAAAACCCTGGAGACGATTAACGCTGAAAAGGAAAAATGGGAAGAAGGATTGCTCAAGAAATCTCTCAGCCGCGCACCTGAACGCAGGGAGACCTTCACCAGCATCTCCAACATGTCCGTGGATCGACTCTACACGCCCCTTGATGTGAGCCAGATAGACTACAACAGGGACTTGGGGTATCCTGGGAGTTATCCTTTCACTCGCGGGGTGCAGCCCACCATGTATCGAGGGCGTTTCTGGACCATGCGCCAGTACGCCGGATTCGGCAGCGCCAAAGAAAGCAACGAAAGATACCGCTATCTGCTGCAGCAGGGACAAACGGGACTGAGCGTCGCCTTCGACCTGCCGACCCAGGCCGGATATGACAGTGACCATGCACTTTCCATGGGTGAAGTCGGCAAGGTAGGGGTAGCCATCGATTCCATCGAAGACATGAAGGTTTTGTTCAACCAAATTCCTCTCGATAAAGTTACCACATCCATGACCATCAACGCTCCTGCTTCTGTTCTGCTTGCCATGTATCTGGCCATTGCCGAAGAACAGAGTGTCTCCTTCGACAAGCTGGGCGGGACTGTACAAAATGACATCTTGAAAGAAATCACCGTCCGCGGCCAATACATCTATCCTCCCAAGCCAAGCATGAGGCTGACGGTGGACCTTATTGAGTATTGCTTCAAGAATGTTTCCAAATGGAACACTATCAGCATAAGCGGCTATCATATTCGAGAAGCAGGCTCTACCGCAGCCCAGGAAATGGCTTTCACCATTGCTGACGGCATCGCATACGTACAGGCATGCGTTGATCGAGGCATGGAAGTTGACTCCTTCGCTCCTCGTCTGAGCTTCTTTTTCAATGCCTTTACCGACGTATTGGAAGAGGTGGCCAAGTTCAGAGCCGGTCGCAAGTATTGGGCTCGAGTGATGAAAGAACGCTTTGGGGCCAAAGATCCGCGTTCCATGATGATGCGCTACCACGTGCAAACTGGTGGTGTTACTTTAACCGCTCAGCAACCGCTGAACAACGTAATAAGGGTTGCCCTGCAGGCTTATGCGGCAGCTTTGGGAGGCTGCCAGTCGTTGCACACCAATTCCTACGATGAAGCTTTGTGCCTGCCCACCGAGCAAGCTGTTACCGTCGCGCTGCGCACCCAGCAGATAGTGGCCGAAGAAAGCGGTGCTGCTCTTACCGTCGATCCATTGGCCGGCAGCTATTTTGTCGAGGCCATGACGGATAAGATCGAAGCGGAAATCGATGACTACATAAAGAAGATCGACTCTATGGGCGGTACGCTGGCGGCCATAGAGCAGGGATTCATCCAGAAGGAAATCCAGAACAGCGCTTATCGCTTCCAAAAAGAGATCGAATCGGGCGAACGGGTATATGTCGGTATCAACAAGTACACGATGGAAGAGCCGCCTCCAACCAATCTTCTCCAAGTGGATATGGCAATTGGAGAAATTGAATCCGAAAAACTAACGAAGCTCCGTGCTGAAAGGGATCAGGCCCAGTGGCAGAAGGCACTCGAGCGTCTCAGGGAAGTCTCCAGTACCAGCGAGAATGTCATGCCGGCGGTGATTGAAGCGGTCAAAGCACGAGCCACCATTGGAGAAATTTGCGATGTGTGGCGCGACATTTACGGGGAATACCGTCCCAAGGAGTTTGTGTGAAACGGCAAGGAGCAGGGAGCAGGGAGCTCAAACGGCTTTCTCATCGTTCCCGCGCATCCGATTTCCTGGTTCCACGCTCCCATTTCCTCGTTCCCACGCTCTCGCAGGGGAATGCGTAGGGTAGTCTACAAAAAGAAAAATCCCTTGCTCATTAGCATGTTTATCCTTCGTACTGAGTTCTAAGTCGTGGAAATCTGTTTACGAGCGGGGATAAAACGAAAACTGCTTTGCCAGTGGAGGATAATTTCATGGCACCTGGAAGCAAGATTAAGATCATCGTAGCCAAGCCCGGTTTGGACGGTCATGACCGCGGAGCGAAGCTGTTGGCGAGAATATTCGCGGAAGCCGGAATGGAAGTGGTTTATACGGGGCTCCGCCAGACCCCCGAGATGATTGTAGCCACAGCGTTGCAGGAGGACGCCGATGTGGTTGGCTTAAGCAGCCTGTCCGGCGTACACAATTATTTCTTCCCCAAGGTGGTGCAACTGCTCAAGTCAAAAGATTTGGAAGATGTGCTGGTGGTGGGCGGCGGTATCATTCCGCTGGAAGACATAGCAGGACTCAAGAAGGCTGGTGTTAAAGGTATTTTCGGGCCGGGAACCGCAACCACGGAGATTGTGGACTTCATAAAGAACAACGTGAGAGCCCGCAACTGATGATCAGTTTTGTAACATTTCGACAAGTTGGAAGAACACCGAGCTTTGAGATGTCGTCCGCTAAGGCCCCGCATCGTAACCATCAAGGGGCCCCGGATAGGCACAGGAGTTTCGGCACCGACTTACAAAAGGTTAAGTAGATCAATGGCAGCAGAAGACTATGCCAATGAAGTTCTGCAGGGCTCACCGCGCGCGGTGGCACGCCTCATAAGCTGGCTTGAGGACGAAAACGAAAGCGCCTATCCCTGCATGGAAAAACTTTACCCGCACACCGGCAGAGCCTACGTTATTGGCATTACCGGTTCGCCCGGCGCGGGGAAAAGCACACTGACTGACAAGTTGACCCACTTCATCAGAAAAAAAGAGCTGAGCGTCGGCATCATTGCCGTTGATCCTTCAAGTCCGTTTACCGGGGGCGCCATGCTTGGCGATAGAGTGCGGATGAGCAGTCTGAGCGTCGACCCGGGGGTCTATATTCGAAGCATGGCGACTCGCGGATTTTTGGGCGGTATGGCCAGAGCCACCACCGATGTGGTCAAGGTGCTGGATGCGTTTGGAAAGGACATCATCATTATCGAAACCGTCGGAGTGGGACAGGATGAAGTCGATATCATCCAAATCGCCGACACAACCTGTCTGATCCTGGTTCCCGGGTTGGGAGACACGATACAAAGCATGAAGGCAGGGGTTATGGAAATTGCCGACGTGTTCGTCGTTAATAAAGCGGATCGGCAAGGAGCGGATCAACTGTCAGCGGAAGTATCCCTTCGAATCGAACAGGATTCGCAAATCAAAACCAGGCTGTGGAGCCCGCCGCTGGTCAAAACAATAGCCGTTGAGGACCAAGGGATCGATGAGCTCTGGCACGCCATCGAGCAACATCGCAACCACCTGCACCAAAGCGGTGAGTTTTTGCAGAGACGTCGTGAAAAGACACGTCAGGAAACTCTGCGCATGATCCATGACGGACTCTTCCGCACCGTTCAGGAAAACCTTCAGGAGAGCGGTCAGCTCAATAGTATTGTAGAAGATATCTTGGAACGTCGTCGCGATCCTTACAGCACTCGGCGCGAAATCTTGAAGAATTGGCTAAACGTTCCTGCAAATCAGAAGGAGGCATCATGAAGGTTCTCAAAGTAGACCACATTGGAATCGCTGTAAAAAGCATTGAAGAGACGAAGAAGCTCTACCACGACCTGCTGGGCCTCAGCCATGTCGGCAGTGAAACGGTCGAAGAGCAGAAAGTCACCACTGCGTTCTTCCCCGTGGGCGATACGGAGGTAGAGCTGCTGGAATCGACTTCGGAAGACGGCCCGATAGCCAAGTACTTGGAAAAGCGTGGGGAAGGGGTGCAGCACATCGCATTCCGCGTGGACAACATTGAACAAGCCCTGGTTGAACTGAAGGAGAAAGGAATCAAACTGATTGATGAGAAGCCTCGAAGAGGAGCCGGCGGCGCAAAGATCGCCTTCTTGCACCCCAAGTCGACGTTTGGCGTACTGGTTGAGCTGTGTGAAAGAAACGATTGAAAGCGAGCGTTCGATTCTTGCGGCTGAATTTGTTCTTCTCTGCAACCTGTCTGCGTTGACAGGTGAACCGGCTGGAATTATTGTCTAATAGACGAGCGATGGGTAATCTCCCCCGCTTTCCATACAGATACCAGCTATAGGAGGATCAAATGAGCCAAGTCCAAGAAGCAGATTGTGCACATCGTTTGGAGTTGAACGGACCTGCTCCCGATTTTGAGGCCAGCACCACCCATGGCCCCATCAAGTTGTCTGAATGGGCAAAAGGCAAATGGGTGGTACTTTTTTCACATCCGGCCGACTTCACACCCGTATGCACCACGGAATTCATGGCGTTCGCCAAGCTTTCCGACGAGTTTGAGAAAAGGGATGTTAAACTACTCGGCAATTCCATCGACAGCAACTTCAGCCACATCGCCTGGGTTCGAAATATTGAAGAAAAGTTCGGAGTGAAGATTCCATTTCCCATTATTGCGGACCTGGATATGAAGGTGGCAAGACTGTACGGCATGATTCATGAGCCGAGTGCCGCCACTGCGGCGGTCCGTTGCGTTTTTTTCATCGATCCGGAGATGCGCATCAGGACAATGATTTATTATCCGCTCAATGTTGGCCGCAATTTCAGTGAGATCCTCCGCGTTATCGATGCCTTGCAAACAGTTGACAAACATGCTGTGGCCTGCCCAGCTGACTGGAAGCCGGGCGACCCGGTCATCGTTCCTCCTCCTGCAACTGCACAAGACGCCGATGCACGGATGAAGGACACAAGCATTCAAGTAACCGACTGGTATTTTTCGAAGAAGAATCTTTAGTCAATGATCATTCAGGTGCAGCCCGGACAAACCCGGCTGCGCCTAACCCCAGATACCGTATCAGGCTCTCTCACAAGGTACCCTCAAAAGCCTCGATCAAACGCTCCAGATGTTGCTTTTCTGCGCGGAAAAGAGATTCGAATACTCGTTTGGATCTCTCATTTTCGATCAATCGCCACATCGTTAGGTAACGGTCATAGGCATTAGCCTCCAAAGAAACGGCAAACTCCAGGATATCCCTCTCCTTTCTGCCGCGCAGCCACTGCAGTGCTTCATCCAATCGTACACCACCCTCCGTCAGATCCCCTCCCTTCGACTGACTCAAGCGATGTCCCTCGATGCCGGCAGCGGCGGTCCCTGCGGCAAATTCCATGTAGAGACCTTCTAATACGGATTTATGTTGCTCTTCGCCTTGAGCGAGGTCATGAAACAGGAGAATGAGACTTTGATCGCGCAAAGCCTCTGAAATATTTCTGTAGAGCTTTCTGGTGGCTTCTTCAAGAAGCCATGCAAGAACAACTAATTCTTCCGTGGAGGCAGCAGCGCCGAAATAGTTCATCGCGACTTCCGGATAGCCCTCCGCTTTCAAGCCGTTCCATGCTTTGATTCCCCCTTTCATATTATGCACTCCTGCAAATCCCGCATTGGAGAGGATGGACGCAGCAGCCCGGCTGCGACCCCCGATCGCTCAATAGGTTATCGTGGGCTTAGTAGGGTCCAATTCGTCGAGTCGATCGGGCAGTTCTTTTATGGGTATCAGCTTCGCACCGGGAAGGTGCTCACTCTCATATTCCTTAGGTTGCCGAACATCAACCAGGTTGTAATCGTCCGGATCGTTTTCATTCAAGAATTCCTTCACCTTGATCACCGACCAGTCGGAACCGGACCTGAAATAGTCGAGAATACCCATGAGACCTCCATTAATTTTCTAAGAAACCGTTCAACAAGGGTTCTGAAAGTTCTCCCGATACTTGGTATCTTTTCATGAACCGCCGATCAATGTAGTCTTTCAAGAGAAACGAGACCCACCCGTCCCAAACCCAGTTGTTTTTTGCCATGATCCCTTTGTTATTGCCCATGTTAAGGATCAGCAGGTAGTTGTCGTTCGGCTTAAAGATTTTCATTTCGCCGCCCTCCAGGGCGACTATCAGCTTATGCCTCAACAGAGGATTCTGCCGTTCCGCGTGGACACCGACTTTAGCCAGAGAATGGCCTTGCAGGGCAATGCAATCCCCACCTCCAAACAGCTCGGGATGGGCAACGC
>JAVEVM010000130.1:0-7239 GCA_034005055.1 Desulforhabdus sp.
AGGGCGGTTAGCAGGAGAGAGCAGACAATCAAAATCCGGCAAAGAATTTCCTGCCGACGGAACCTTGGCCCAATGCTCAGTCTCATCAGTTCTTTCCTCAAGTTGTGTACGATTATCCACCACTTGCATTCCCCGGTCGCAGCTACTTTGCAGCTCCAACGGGTAGCCAATATGCCACAGTCGCGTTAAGCAAAGCAATCACCCAATAACGAATTTAATGCGCGCTCAGCAACAGCGCTATTAGAATGAGATTTGCCGCTACTCGTTTGATTTTTGTTTTTCTTCCCTGAGGCTTTTAAGATGACTGCCGAGCCCAATCTCCCTGGCTTTCTGTTTCCTTTGCTCGGAGAGTGAATGTGCCGTGAGCGGCTGTTTAGCAGAGAGACGATATTTCTTTCGATATTCTTTGGGCGTCAGGCCGTGACGCTTTAGGTGAGTGTGCGATATCTGCCTGAATTCTCGTCCACACTCAAGACAGATAATTTTATCTTCTTGAATGGAAGCCATCGGCTCAATGTTAGGGGCGTACCTCGTCTCTCTTTTTTCCGCCTTTTCTTTGGCAGTTACCGATTTGGGCAGCGGAGCTTCAGCTTTTTCTCTAACTGGTGGTGACGGTGGTGAGTATGGTTTTTTTTCTGCAGCTCTGTTTGGCGGTTCACCTTCGGTAGTGCTACCTGTATATCCCCTGCGAATTTCCGTCTCTTTAAGTACCCTGAGTACGCCGAAGGTGTTTTTGAGAGCATCGGCGATTTCGTCAGCTGACATATCTCGATGGGATAGTTGAGCCGTGATTATTTCAACAGCCATTTCGGTAAGTGTTTTCGCCATCCTGCGACTCCTATTAGAGAGGTTTGTCTGTTTGCTCTATAACTATAATAACTGCAAGTGAGCATAGCTTCAGTTTTGGAATAAAGAAAACAAATAACGAGCTCCGCCTGATGTTAAATGATATAGAGCACGCACTGACATAATAAAACACCATAAAATAGAAACAATAGGTAAATAGCGTAAGCTAATAAGGAGATTAAAATGTGTCCTGCAAATAACTTAATAAGATTAGATGGTTCAGGCCCATTCGAGATCAAGTAATTCAGCTTTACCATGGATCTATCAAGGTCTGTATTGGCTCTCTTTGCGACCGGCAATCGTAGCTCAGGAGGCGTACTCCCAGGCGGAGCTCGGGACTACACTCGTCCCAGCGCCGAAGGAGGCTGTTTTTTGTCCATTTGAAACAGAAGTACCCCAAGACAAACAGCATAAGGCAGAGCCAGAAACAGCTGGTACGGAAGGCCCGTCCACCGTACTGCCAGCCATTCTGAAAAAGCCCCGCTCAAACCGAAGAAAAGAGTGGCCGGCAGAATTCCAAAGGGTCTCCAGCGGCCTAGAATAAGGGCAGCTATGGCCAAATAGCCACGCCCCTGGGTCATTTGCTCCACAAACGTGGAGAGCTCACCGATAGCAAGATAAGCACCGCCAACACCTGCCAAAGCGCCTCCGGTGCTTATCGCCAGAAAGCGGATTCGATTCACTGAAAGTCCGGCAGCTTTTGCAGCGAGCGGATTTTCGCCGCAGGCCTTCAAACGCAATCCCCATACACTCCATTTTAAGAAGGCTATGAGTGCGAGGTTAAATAAGATGGAGAGCGGTACAAGAATCGATAACTCACCTGCGCCAGATGCCAATATTTCGCCAAGAAAAGGCAGGCGCCCGATGCCCAATTGATTCAAAGCGGGGAGCTTCTCCACCGTGGGAGAAGTTCCATATACCTGAAACACTTGATTGAGCAACATGCCGCTCGCACCCGCGGCAAGCAAATTCAAAGCAATGGAGCTGACGATCTGGTTCGCCCGGAATCGAAGACAGACCAAACTGTGCAATATACCTATCAAAGTGCCTCCGGCCGCTGCACCCAAAAGCCCAATCCACGGAGAACCGGATGAATAAGTGAGCCAGACCGCAAAGAAGGCTCCCGTCAGCATCATGCCTTCCAATGCGAAGTTGATCACTCCGCTCAGCTCCGAAAGAAGCCCCCCCATACAAGCCAGCAATACTGGAGTGGTTTTGCCAAGTGTAAGGGTAAGCAGCTGCAGAATGTTCATAATTAGAGCTCGCGGTGATTGGAGTGCCGCTGGAGGCGCTCCAGCAGTCTTCCCAGGCCAAAAGAGAGAGGCAGCCGAAAACCGGCCTGACACGCAACGGATATGAGTAGTACGGCCTGCAACACGATAATGGTGTTGGGCGAAATCCCGAGAGAGATCTGCAGCCATTTGTCTGCTGATCTCAAGCTAGCCAGCAGCAGAGAGCTCAACCAGGTCCACCCGGGCACGTTGTTGACCAGGAATGCCACGGTTATTCCGTCAAATCCGTAGCCAGGCGAGAACGCAGCATAGAACCGGTGGTGGGTAGCGACTACTTCCAGTGCACCCGCCACTCCCGCCAGTGCCCCGCTCAGCAGGAAATTCCAGGCTTGTCGCCTCCCGACCGCAATGCCGGCAGCTTTTGCGGCCACAGGGTTGTTGCCGCAAGCCGTAGCCTCATAGCCCCAATAGGTCTGGTAGCGCCATAGATGGAGAATGCAGCTCAACAACAAAGCAGCCAATGGGGCGGCTGTGACTCCAAAGGTTCCCAAATTCCACCAGTTCGGCCATATACCTGCCGATGGTATTTCAGCCGTTCGCGCCATGGATGTGCCGTCGCCAAGAGGTCCTCGCACCAGGAAATCGGCGAGATATATCGCCACATAATTCAATAGAAGCGTGCTGATCACTTCGTGGATACCGCGAGAGTTGCGCAGCCAGATGGCTGGAAATGCCCAGAGAGCGCCAACCAGAGCCCCGGCCAGCACCGTCAGAGGCATGGCCAGCGGCCACGGCAGGGGGGCAGCGCCAAGGGCAAAAACGGCTGCGGTTAGAGCTCCAAGTGTCAGCTGCCCTTCGCAGCCGATATTGAGCAGTCCGGCCTGGTAGGCCACGCTTACCGCTAACCCGGTCAACAGCAGCGGGGTCATCTTGTTTAAAGTGGCCGCCGCTTCATTAGCCCCGCCCCAAGCTCCGATCCAAATGGCAGCCAGCATATCGCCGGGCTCTATATTCAGCAGAAAAGCAAGAATTAAGCAGAAGCAGATTCCAACTGCCAAGGCTGGAATCATGGCAAGGAGCGGGCCTAGCCTATTCTCTATGTTGCATTGGCTTTGCGCCATGATGGTTTTGCTGAACCTTTCATCCGGACAGACCGAGCATCCATTTACCGAGCAATCCGCGATCCGCTTCATGGCTGCTCACCAGTCCCATCAAGCGGCCTCGATAGAGTATTCCAATGCTGTCGCTCAAAGCCAGCAGTTCTTCAAGATCGTAGGAAAGAACGAGAAAAGTCACACCCTCGCGATTCAAGGATTTGACCTTGAGATGCATCCTGCGCTGTGCGTGGATATCCAGCCCGCGCCCCGGCTGTTCGAGAATCACCAGTTTGGGCCGGTCGGATAGAGCTCTTGATAGCACCAGCTTTTGCTGATTGCCGCCGGAAAGGCTGCTGATCGATTGCTGCAGGCTCGAGTGGACGACTTCGCCGGCGTTGAGCTCTTGCCTGGTCCAGTCTTTGATTTTTCTTTTGTGCAGCCAGCCCCACGATTGAAAAACAGATTTGCGCTGAAAGCCGAGCAGCATATTTTCCCATAGGGACGAATCAGGCAGCGCCCCTTCTTCCAATGAATTGGCGGGCAGCCAGCGGAATCCCAATTGTACCAGGCGGGAGATGGGAAAACCGGTTATTTCCCGGGACTGAAATAGGATTCTCCCTTGATCCACTTTTTCAAGCCCGGCTAGAGCACGGGCGAGCGCTCTTTGCCCGTTGCCGACGACTCCACCGATCCCCAATATTTCTCCTTCCCGAACTTGCAGCGAAAGGTCGTCAAGGCCGCCCTCGCTTCCCTTTGAGGGCATGGTTACCTGCTGTAAAGAGAGAACGGGCTCGGGGCGCATCGGCACCGCGGCAGCCTGAATAAAACCCTTCTTCCTTATCCTGTCGCTATCTCCAGCAGATACGGGATGGCTTTCCTCCATAATGAGCGCAGCAATTTCTTCCGATGAGATCTGATCGCCCTTCCATGTGCCGATGGATTTGCCTTTGCGTAGAACTGTGATGCGGTCTGCAATTGAGAAGACCTCCTGGAGGCGATGGCTGATAAAGATGATGGTGTGCCCCTGAGCCCGCAGCGTTTTGATCAGGCTGAGCAGTTTTTCCACCTCCGGCAGGGAGAGCAAGCTGGTTGGTTCGTCGAGGATGAGAATTCTCGCTCCGCGGTAGAGCACCCTAAGGAGCTCTATTTGTTGGCGTTGCGCAAATGATAGAGTACCGGCCATTGCCTCAAGTTGCAGGTCGAATCCGAACAGGCGGGAAAGCTCAAGCAGTCTTCTTTCGACTTCCTTCTCCCTAAAGAGCCCCCAACCTCTTGGCTCGCACCCCAGCACAACGTTTTCCACAGAGGTCAGCTGCGGGAAAATAAGCATCTGCTGCTGAACCATGCCGATTCCCGCCTGCAGGGCTTCGCGGGGGTGTCGAAAAGAAACGGGCTTTCCGTTCACATACAATGACCCGCCGTCAGGCTGTATAAGGCCGAACAGGATTTTCATGAGAGTCGATTTGCCGGCACCGTTTTCTCCAACCAGAGCGTGGACTTCCGCCGGCATTACTTGCAGAGAGATGTCTCGATTGGCCCACAGGCTTCCAAATCTTTTGCAGATGTTTTGCATGTCTACCAGTAGCCTCATGCTCGGACAAGCTCCAAGGAGGATATGCGCACGAGGCTACAATTGAGGGGGTTGGAATTGAGCAACTTCGGAATGGCTTTTAGGAGCCAGGATTTTCCCTTCCTCGAGAAGAGATCGAGCCTTTTGGATGCATTCCAGATCGTCAGGCGTGAAGAGATTCCGGGAATATTTCATGTCGGTTATATCGACGGCTCCCTGGGCAATTCCGAGCCAGTGATGGCCGGGCTGAAATCGATCCTGTACAATGCTGCTGAGGGCATCATAGACTGCGACATCCATACGCTTCAAAGTGCTGGTTAAAATCTTTCCCGGCAGTTCCGCGTCCAAATCGAGATCTTCTGCTATGAGGTAGACTCCGGAGGCATTCTTGACAGCTTCGATCACACCGACTCCGGTATTCCCCGCTGCGCGGAAAATTACGTCCACCCCTTGCCCGATCAATGCCGTGGCAAGCGATTTGCCTTTAACCGGGTCGTTAAAGGAACCGGCGGAAGCCACCAGAGTCTCAATCGATCGGCCGCGCTTTTTTTCAGCCGTTTTCACCCCGGCGCGAAATCCGCTGATGTAGGCCTCCACGGGGGGAATGTCCATACCGCTTACAGCACCCACCTTGCCGGATCTGGTAAAAAGACCAGCCACAAGCCCCGCAAGATAGCCTCCCTCTTGCGAGTTAAAGTCGAAGCAGGCGATATTTTCTCCCTGAACGTCGCCTTCAATCTGGACAAACCTGGTATTGGGGAATTTCGGTACAACCTGCTGGAGAGCGTCGACAAAGAGATACCCCAAGGTGACCACTACGTCGGCATTTTGTGCAGCAAGAGTGAGATTCGGTACATAGTCGGCCTGTTCTCTTGACTGCAGGAAGCGGGCGTTCAGCCCGAAATCCTGTTTGGCTTTCAATACCCCCTGCCAACAGACGTCATTGAATCCCTTATCTCCGAGTCCCGCGGCATCTGTTAAGACCAGGACCTTTAAACTCTTGGCCGAAGAGGCAAAGGCTTCACCGCATTTTGCCGGGGCGAGAGCCGATAAGGTAACGAGTAAAAGACCAGATAGCCAGTAACGAACATGGCACAGCCATCCGCGACAGTACATGCGGTTTTCTCCTTTCAAGGTGAAAATAGAGATCTCACCTGCAGGGAAGTAGATTGCTCAAGGTTGTTTGACGCTGTACAGGGTGCTTCCTGTATAAATCAGTCGGGAGCCTGAGCGCAAAGTATATCCGCAAAAAATTGGTAAAATCTAATCCAAGATATCTGAAATTGGCTCATCGAATATGGAACACGAATTTTTAAACCGCGGAAGCAACGCCAGCACTTCGAAATACTTATGAACGTGTAAGAATCAATGGAAATCGGGCGTGCGCTTCCTCCCAGTGCGGATCGATCGGAGGGCTTGCCGGGTGGGCTACCTTGGCATGAATAAAAGAAAGGGGAAGCATTGCGCTTCCCCGGGTAACTGAGTCATGGAACGAACTCCAATCTTTATAGGAATGATTTGACCCTGATTAAAACATCCGCTATTGGCGTTTAAATTTCAATTAGTAGAATCACCTATTTCGCACCTGTAATATTTGCCTATATCGATCAGAGTCGTTCCTTTTTAGTTTTCAACCAGCTCAACCCGACGATTCTTAGCGCGCCCTTCTTCCGTCCTGTTGGATGCAACCGGTGCCGCGAAAGAGACACCCACCGGCGTCAGCCGGCTTTTTTCGACACCGAACTGAGTAGTCAAGGCGTTCACCACAGCTGCGGCGCGACGCTGCGATAGATCCATGTTGAAGGGGAAGGTTCCGACGTTGTCGGTGTGGCCTACAACGAGGAGCTTCAGTTTGGGGTCGTCTTTTAAAAGGCCGACAATCTGCTCCAGAGTGGGTTGGGATTCGGTTTTTAAATCGGCTTTATCGAAGTCGAAGTAAATGCCGTAGAGTGCGATGCTCCCTGTATCGGAAATCTTCTTGGCCATTTCTGCGGCTTTCACAGTAACCATTTTCTGCTGACGCTGTTTGGGCTCTATAATATCGACGGCGGCAACGGTTCGCCCTATGAATTCCGGGCAGGTACCGGGCCATTCTTTGACCGCGAAAGTCAACACCGATATGTGAGCACCACTCTCGCTAAATGCCCCTGCCATGTATCTTTGATCCGCTATTTTCGGGGCTTGTGCACAATATCCCGGCGAATCCCGTTTATCTTTAATGTGCTCCTCGGGGCGCAAATACATGGACAGGCTCATACTGCCGCCACCGCCATGGCTGCCTCTGGTCGGATCTCCGCCGCATTCCTGCTCCTTGCACTGGTAGAGGATCTCTCCGCCTTTGCTGGTGATTTCTTCCTGGTAGTTGCGCAAAACCTCGAGCGGTGAAACATTCTCAGGGATGATATAAACCAGCCGCGTATGTGATCCCTCCAGAGTCTTCTTATCTTTTGGCTCATAAACTCTATTGTTGTGGGTGTCCCTCTTCCCCTCGACT
>JAVEVM010000131.1:0-7220 GCA_034005055.1 Desulforhabdus sp.
TGAATTTATTCAACCCTTAACCGGACAGCACTGGTACCAGTACTCAAATCTGGGCCGTTCCCACTGCTACCCCGAAGGATATTCAAAAGATATTGGAAAGAGCCCTGCTCCAAGCCATGGCGGATCCCGAGGTCCAAGCTGTTATAAAGAAATTGAATAGGACGTACGACCCGCTTGACGCCGAGGCAACAACCAAAGCTCTGATCGATGATCACAAGAAATATGGTGACTTGATGAAGAGATTGGGTCTCGGTATTTATAAGAAGTGAGCCGATCTAAAAGCGCGCCATCTATGCTCAATTGCCCAAGTGAACCAACATTGGTTGAGTTAGTTACGGGAAGATGATGCTAGCGGTGGCCAAAGTTAGCCAAAAGGGTTGGTAGATTTTAGATAAGGGTTTGAGGTGCAGTTTTAAAGCCCCTGAACGAATCGATGGATTGATGGCCGGTGGTTTAGCCGCCGGCGGAAAGGGATGGATCAAAGTGACAAATCCAATGTGGACAAAGCTAAATGAGGGAAAAGTTGCGCTAGGGATGATCACGTTTGGTACCGAACCAAATTGGATAGAGATCATGGCTCATGCAGGGCTTAACTTTGTGAAAATCGACATGATGCTTACCTCGATAGACTGGAATGACGCTCGCCATATAGTCAATGCCGCGAGGGCTGTTGGTATTAGTACCAACATTCGATTGCAGTCGAATCCATGGGCGAAAGCTGGGAACTCAACAGTAGGAATGGACGCGTTGCGTGCATTGGCCATCGGAGCAGATGGAGTTTATGCTTCTTTAAATACCGTCGATGAAATTCGAGAGCTTGTTAGCACGGGAACGGATTGGCACCGGAAAATACATATTATTCCCTTTACTGCAAGTGGCTATCAAGATGTTAAAAAGGAAATCATTGAAAATACCGCTGTTTTTCCTTTGATAGAAAGCATGGATGCTATTAATAACTTAGAAGAGATTATGTCTATCGAGGGGTTGAGGCTAATTAATCTGGGTATCTCTGATCTTTCAGTAGTTCATGGACACGCTTTTGATTATGATCACCCAGCGGTCTGGAAACTTATTGATAGAGCAGTAAAATTAGGTGAAAAGCATAAAGTTATAGTTGGCTGTAATACAGGCTATGCATATAGAACTTTTGAAAGCGTTGCAAAACGAGTGAAAGCATTATGCGAGCATGGAGTGAGGATGATAACCATTCAAACCCCTGAATTTTTATTGCAGACGGCACTGCATTTGCTTAAGGAAGCCATTAAAAAAGAAGTCCCGAAAGACATTTTTTAATTTATCAGAAGCGACTTTATATGGGGTAGTACCGCCTGCCTATTTTGGGGACGTTATCGTTGTCGATCCGCAGTTGCCGAATCATAGAGGCCGGAGCTGTGAAAATGGCCTAGGCTCTATGTTATCGTGAAAATTGGCCTCGTCGCCTCCAAAGTTCAGGAAGGGTATCGGTCTTGCGTTCATGCAACCTCCCGCTTTTTCAATCCAAAGAACAGGGGACCGGACCACCGTGCACCGGTGATGGCGCACGCCCCACCGGAGAGCGAGCGATATCCGCTCCCTACGTGGTGGGGTTCGCTCATCGCTTGTTACATTCCGGCGATGATCGTGTGGGTGTTGCCCTTCACCGTGTAGATTCACGGGGACTTTCGTGAATGGTTGGCGGAGAGGCCCGGCGCCGAGAGCGTCAGCTCGCCAATGACGCGAAAAGGAGACATTTGCATCCCGGGCGTAGGCGTAGACGGGGTAGTAGAGGAAGGGTTGTTCTTTTGCCCGAGTCGCGGCGAGCCCTTCAGCAAGGCATCCTCCTCTTGGATGCCTTGCTCTCCCTCAGCGGTAAAGCCCCCGGCCTGCTATTCTAGTCGTCAAAATCATCGTCGTCATCACCACCACAATCTAGAACCCAAATCCCGCAGCCAAATCTTGGGTTAAGCATGAGTTCGGTCAACGCCCATACAAGGGCGTCCATGCGGTTAGGTGAACGGTCACCGGGTATCCAAAGACACATCTCATCTTCGAGGGCGCTAAAGCTGCCTACATGATGAATGCGGCCTTGCTCATATAACGCTGCTATGGGTTCCGCTCTTGTATGCTTGTCCCTGCTCGCACTTACGAGGGTAACGGGGACGTCCGGGTCGACCTGTCTAAGGACCAACTCGACCATTTCCCCGCCGTTGTTGCTTTCCGCGACAGTTCTGTCGGCTTTGTGTTGGTGATATGCCGCAATCGCAGCTTTTGCCCACGTCAATGGACTTCCCTGAATCGTTTCATCGGCTAATACATACCCGTCATCGCCACATCTGCCGGCTACTATGATGCCTGCATCGTCCCCGGCACTCGTAGCGGAGGGGTCCACAGCCACGACGATCCTTTCTAGGGATGGTGCTTCCAGCACTCTTGCATTCTCGATAATCTTCCGATTCCAGAGCCCGCCTGGTGCTTCATTGACATCTTCCGCCAGGATCTCCATCCTGTACGAAAGCTGAGTCATGTCGCTCGATATTTCGGCTAATGCCTCTCCGCTTATGTACGGATTATCGTGAGAGGTGAAATGAAATGTTCGATAACGTCCAGGATCTTTCTTCTCTTTTTTCTGGAAGATTATGAACATCTTTGCGGCGTGGTGTTTGTCATTCGCTTTGCTGACCGATCGGCTATGAAGAGACGGTGGCGTGTAGATGAAAATAGCGTCTCCATCGTTGTCGAGCAGCATCGGAGCACCTACCTTATCCCACACATCTTCATTCATGAGTTGGTACTCGTCAAAAATCAGCTCGTCTGCATAATCTCCTCGGAAGGAATCAGCATTCCAAGCTGTCTTTGCCTTGATGCGCTGCTCGGTACCCGGTCTTTCAATGTAACGCTCCGTTTCATTCTTGTATAGGATCCCGTGGCGAATCGGATCCGCCAACAATCTCTTAATCGTAGCCCAAAACGTTTCGACTTGCCCTGCTGTGGGGGCGGCGTAAAGAATTCGTTTTCCTTCCAAGAATCGCTTCACGGCGCGATTGGCGACGCCGGTCGTCTTTCCGCCGCGCCGGCCTGCCCGGATCATGATACGCTTGGCTGTGCAGTTAATGAATTCTTGCTGAATCTTATGCTTGCGCCCGGAGAGTTCGATTTTAATCTTCATACGTAATCCTCCATTCGACGGGACCGCCGTCTTTGCCTGTGAGTTCGATCTTGTCAGTCACTTTGCCGTCAAGCCGTTCAATTATTTCTTTAAAATACGGGGAATTACCCTTTATTGCCTGCTTCGTGGCCGAAATGGCCAGGAGTTCGAGAATCGATTTCCTGCTCGCCTCGTCCACACCTTCCAATACCTTCTTGATTTCGTTGGTCAGAGACAAGGAGCCCTTGGGCCTGCCTTTTTTCTTCGGCTGGTTCTTCGAAGAAAACATCTTGAGATTCTTCCGTGATTTCTCGTTATACATCCGCGTCACCTCCTATTTTTCTTCAAGAATTGGACATTTTCCCGTGAACTCTTTCCACCGCCGGCAAACGGCATCGCAGTAAACCGGGTCTATTTCCATGCCGTAAACGACGCGACCTACTTGCTCGGCAGCGATGAGAGCGGGTCCCGATCCCAGGAAAAGGTCGACGATTATGTCTTCCGCATCCGAATAGCCGTTTATGCAAAAGGCATAGAGGCCGACGGGCTTTTGTGTTGGGTGCACCCTGGTGAGTCCTTCGACACTGCGCTTCCCTTCCCGCGCGTATCCGTTCCAGACCTGACGATACATCCGGGCGGGGGTGGTGAAGCTCGTCCAGGCCATTTCGCAATCGGCGAAATTGTTCGAAGAGAATTCGCCGCGTTTGTCCCATACGATCCAGCAGGGGGATGGGGGCAGGAAGTCAGTGAAATAATTGCCGCCCCAGAGAATGAGATTCCTGATACCGAGGTCTCGACTCAGTTGATAAATTTTCCTGGCTGTTTCGGTTGTTTCATCTCCGACGATCGGTGAATACTTCTTGCCTCCACTGCCGATTTGCCCTTTACCTGCCTTATCGACCTTTCTCTCGATATTGATCCCGTAGGGGGGATCCGTGAGCAGCAAGCCTGCCTGTTTCCCACCCAATAGCCGCTCCACATCCCCTTTTTTTGTCGAGTTCCCGCACATGACCCGATGCTTGCCCATAAGCCATATGTCGCCCGGTTTGGTGACGGGTTCGACGATCTGTTCCGCTACAGCCTGGGCATCGAAATCGTCCTCGACTACTTCACCGGCAGGCAACCACCCTTTAGGTACTCCCCAATCGGACAAGGGTAGGTCGGCCCACTTTGTAGAGAGGAGGTGGAAATCCCATTCGCCCCAGGCGCCGTTGTCTTTTATCGCAATCGCCCGTTTCTGGATTTCCGTCAGCCCAGCCATGACGATGACGGGAACAGACGTCATCTTCAGAGTTTTTGCGGCCTGGAATCGCATGTTGCCGCCCAGGATCTTGAAATGGCCGTTCTCCGGGGAGACCAAAATAGGTCGGGCCTCAAACAATTCGGGGGATTCTTCCAGTGATTTGCAGAGGGATTTGAATTGGTCTCCCTTGATGAGTCGAGGGTTATCCGGGTTCTTCCGGAGTTCCGTTATCGGGACGTGTTCGATTTCGTAACGATCTTTCATTGGACCTACTCCTGAAGTTGTTGACCAGCCCGGTGTCTTGCACTCCGCAAATCTGTATCAAAAAAATACCCGTAACCAATGTGATGGCTACGGGTTCAGTATATACAAACCAATAATTATTTCAATTAAAGTGAGTAATATTATGCACATGCGTAACTTCGCTTATTGGCGTAGTTACGCTATTCGGCAAAGTTACGTATCGGGATCGTCCAAAAATTCCTCGGCTTGGCTCCGGGTATATCCGCTATCCATGATGCGCTTTAACTCTTCTTCTCGCTTCTCCTTCAGCCGTCTGCATTTAGACGTCTTCCGGTGCTCGACCATATACTCCGCCCTTCCTGCTCTGCCAGTAGCGGTCTTTCGTTCAAGGTCATGATATTGTTTGCGGCAAACATCTGAACAAAACCGATTCCTTGGATCCTTCCTTTTCTGTGAGAAGAAGTGATTACACTGCTCGCATTTCTTGATCCTGTCCCGCCCGCCTTGTTTGTCGTTGGCCAGAAAGGAACCCAAGCCATAGCAGGCAAGTGCAAATATGCCTTCCAATTCATCAGTATCGTCAGTGACTCTAGGATGGTATTTGGTTCTTTCTAGTACGCATTTGCTACGTCCGATAGGAATTCCAAAAACTTCCCGTGACTGCATAGAGTCTGCGAAACGGATGATCTTGGATAAATCTCTCATACTCGAAAAGCTCCTGCCGTCCACGATTTCATTTAATACACCGATCAACATCTCGCGGTTACGCTCGAAAGATTTGAAGTCATCATCCGTGAATGGTTCATAGACCTTAGTTTCGAGCAGCGGATAAATAAATCCCTTGATTCTTTGCCGACCGAGTCTGCGCTCGAATCCATAACGAAGCCATGTAAAATAATCGTTAGGCCCTATCTTGTCTGGAACAGCATTAACCATGGCTTCAATATATTTTCCGGTATTGTCGGGCAGGGGGTTATTGGCAACTATTAAGAAAAAGTCCTTCGGATTGTATTCCATACGATGTCTCCTTTCGTGACAGACAGGCAACCCCTGAGGACGGGACCATTTCTTCAGCTGAAAATCCTCTTTCACATCCTCCAGCGGTAGGCCACCTGGACGGGCGGATTTGCCGCTAGGCCATTCCTCCAAAAATTTACCACATTCAGAATCAGAGTAGGACTATTATTCTCCGATTTCCTGTTCCATCGGGCTTTTTGAAGCAGACTTTACAGGAAATGACTGGACTTCCTGCGGAATCAGAGCGTTGCTGTTCGTGCGAGCGGCAATGACGCCGGTCCGAAACAAAAGGAGGCCAGTCATGGTAAGTAGCCGAAATAACGGAAAGAATGTAAAAAGAAGTAAGACCGCCCAAAGGCAGCGCACTGAGTCCGGTGAGAAGATCCTTGATAAGCGCGGCAGGGCAAAAAAGGACTCCAAACAGGCGATACTGATCAATCTGTTGGAGCGTCCTGAAGGCGCCAGTCTCGATGAGATGGCGAAGGCGACAGGCTGGCAGAAGCATAGCGTCCGCGGGGTGATGTCCGGCGTCTTGAAAAAGCGTTTAGGCAGATCCATCGCTTCTGAAAAAGGTGAACGTGGACAAATTTATCGCATGGTTGCCATATGAAGCATCGGTTAATCTCGGATGCAGGAAGGCTTGCCGGCGAACTGGCTGGACTCCCTGCCCTCGATCGGGAGGCGTTGATTGAAAAATGGCGTGCTCTGTACGGCATAGAGCCGCCGGACGGACTGAGAAACAAATTCCTGATGCATGCCATCGCGTATCGCCTTCAGGAAAAAGCCTTGGGTGGATTGAAACCGGCTACCAGCCGTTTTCTGGAGAAGGCTTCGGAAGAAAACGGCTCTGCCAAACCGATATTACCCATGAACAGCATCAAGCCCGGCACCCGGTTGCTCCGTGAGTGGCATGGCGTAACCCATGAGGCCGTTATCGTGGAAAATGGCGTGAAGTTTAACGGTAAACACTACAGTTCGCTTTCCGAAGTGGCGCGAGCCATCACCGGTGCACGTTGGTCCGGTCCTCTGTTCTTCGGGCTGAAAAAACGGGAGGTTGCATGAACGCAAAACCGATACTTCGATGCGCCATCTATACCCGTAAATCATCCGAGGAGGGATTGGATCAGGAATTCAATTCTCTCCATGCTCAACGAGAGGCCTGTGCGGCCTACATTGCCAGCCAGAAGCATGAGGGCTGGCAGGCCGTTAAAACCCACTATGATGACGGAGGGTACAGCGGCGGCAATATGGAGCGCCCGGCATTGAAGCAACTGCTGGAAGATATCGAGGCCGGGAAAGTGAATATGATCGTCGTATATAAAGTGGATCGATTGACCCGATCCTTAGCCGATTTTGCGAAAATCATCGAGCATTTCGACAAGCGTGGTGTTTCGTTCGTATCGGTGACACAGCAGTTCAATACCACCAGTTCTATGGGAAGGCTTACCCTGAATATCTTACTCTCTTTCGCCCAGTTCGAACGTGAGGTTACGGGAGAGCGCATAAGAGACAAGATTGCAGCCTCCAAGAAAAAGGGGATGTGGATGGGAGGATTCATCCCCCTCGGTTATGACCTGAAGGATCGCAAACTGC
>JAVEVM010000132.1:0-7213 GCA_034005055.1 Desulforhabdus sp.
CAACTGAAATTTTCACACAGTCCGCAGTCACAGCACAGCAGGCTCATGTCTTTGATTGCTTCGCTAAGCTCGCCGAAGCCCATCTGTCTCATAATGAGGTGCGGCTGCAGGGTATGGCCCAACAGAAAGCGCGGACATAAATCGGTGCACATGCGGCATTGGTCGCAGGCGGCGCGTGCTCTGCGCAGAGCCGTTCGTCGATTAAGCCCCCGCATCTCCACGCACGGCAGTCGGGAGGGCACAGCCAGCAGAGCCTTGGTGGCTTTGCTGATGGGATCCTCAAGCGAAGCGATCTGCCGCCCCGTCATGATGCCGCCATCGAACAACATCACGTCACTCGCCACAGTACCTCCGGCGCGATCGAGCAACTCCCGGTAGGAAGTGCCGATCGGAACCCTGAACGTTGTCGGGGTACGCACCGCCCCTCCCACGGTGACGTACTTGTGGGTAACGGGGTGACCTTCGGCGGCGGCAGCAATATTCAACAAAGTCTCCACATTCTGCACCAGCGCCCCAATTTCCGTTGGGATACCCATTTCGGGCACGGTCATTCCCAGAATTTCAGCAAGAAGTGTCTGTTCGTCTCCGGCGGGATAGAAATCCTGGAGCTCAAAAACCCGATCAGGAGGGCGCAAACAATTTTTCCACAAATCGACAACAGTTTTGTGCTTACTCTTTACGGCGAGATAGGCTTGTTTGCTTCGTGCACATTCTTTTATGGCTTGCGCTACGGCATTCAACCGGTCGGGATAAAGGAGGAGCAGTTGCTGATCGACGCGAATCAGGGGCTCACATTCGGCGCCGTTGATGATGAGAGAAGAAACCTTGGCGCTGAGTTTAACATGTGTGGGAAAACCCGCGCCACCCGCTCCGACGACTCCAGCTGCTTTAACCTGCCGCACCAAAGGGTGATCGGCATCCGCGAAGACACCAGATCGGCTCTGTTCCGCCATGGCTCAACCCTCCATAGGAGCGTTCATTCCGCTTACGTTTCGTCGCTTCCACCTTCGCAGTAACCGCCATAGCATATCCTGTATCATGAGGATAAGATGGGTACAAATCATAGTTGGAAATAAAGGAGTGTCAAGAATAGGTTTGCAGGGAGCCCTCGAACTGTCCCCGAAAAGCTGATTGATTATCGAGCATACGGGGCTTTCCAAAGGCAGGATGCATTTTCAGCCCCCAATTTTTGACACATAAGCCGTCAGCTCTAACAAGCCGGCATCTTTTGGCCGTTCGGGGCACCCTATTAGGTGGACGCCGTAACAGAGAGGGGCAAACCCGTTCCGTTGCCCCTTCCCTCGGGCTCATTGCTTCAGAAATCCGAATCATCAAAAGGAATCAGCTGTTCCGCACCCACTGCCATCTTCCGGCGATTGCAGGCATTGGTGCCATCTCCTCCGAGAGGCCTTCCGTCAGTTGCTTTGCCGGCATCTTGTGAAGCTTTCAGCAGGGTTTTTCCTGGCCTGACGGCCACTGCCTTGTTGGTCATCGATTCAGGGCTTTTGGCCGCATCATGGTTATTCGAGGCTCCTACCAAGGATTGCAGTTCACTCACGAATTCCTTCATCCGCAGGGTCTGAGCATTCATTTCTTCGGATGCGGAAGCGGATTCCTCCGCATTGGCAGCATTCCTTTGGACCACCTGATCCATCTCGCCCACTGCCTTGTTGACCTGCTCTATTCCTTGTGCCTGTTCTGACGAAGCGGCAGCAATCTCTCCGATCAACTGTCCTATCTTTGCCACGCGCTTTCCTACCTCGGAGAAATCGGAGCTCGCCTTTTCCACGACCACGGAGCCATCCTTGGTTCTCTTAACCGTCTCTTCAATCTGGGATGCCGTCATTTTGGCCGCCTCGGCAGCCCGCATCGCGAGGTTGCGCACTTCATCCGCGACCACCGCAAACCCGGCCCCCGCCTCCCCGGCTCTTGCCGCTTCAACAGCCGCATTGAGAGCAAGAAGGTTGGTTTGAAAGGCAATTTCATCTATGGTTTTGATTATCTTCTGGGTGTCTTCGCTGGCGCGTGAGATCTCATCCATCGATGCCGTCAGGCTGGACATGGATTCATTGGCGCTTTCAACAACGGCTCTTGTCTCTCCCATGAGCCGGTTTGCCTCGGCCGCATTCTCGGCATTCTGCTTTGTCATCGAAGCCATTTCTTCGAGAGAAGATGACGTCTCCTCGATGGCCGCCGCTTGTTCTGAGGCCCCCTCCGCGAGTTGCTGGCTGGCAGAGGAAACTTCACCGGAGACAGAGCCCACCTGGTCGGCGCTTTGGGACAGTCCGTCAACGACACGGGTGATCGGTTTTGTGACGCTGCGTGCAAACAGCAGGATTGGAATGAGCATGGCAATGAGCAGCCCCAGCCCGATGAGGATACCCTGGTTGCGGACGGAGTTGGCCTGAGTCAGGAGCTCTTTCCTCGATTGAATAACGCCCACACTCCAGCCTCTGACGCCCACGGGAGCAAAAACGCCTGTTGTCTCGTCTCCGTTAAAATTGTACGAAACAACCCCTTTCTCCTGCTGGGTCATTTTCTGGACAAGCTCTTCGGCTTCATTTCCACTCAAGGCCTTGTCGTCGAGGATGAGCTCGCGCTTCGGATGGGCCACGAAAGTCCCCTTATCGTCGAGCATGAATGCATATCCAGTCTCACCGACCTTGGTGTCGGCCACCATGTTGATGAGCAGGTCCACTTTGGATGTCAGGGCCAGGATTCCCAGAAATTCACCTTGAGCCGATCTGATTGGCGAATAAACCACCATGACCGGCTTGTTGGTGGCTTTTGAGATCGCGATCGGTGCAACGTTGGCGTTTCCTCCGCTCTTGGCCTCCTTAAAATAGACTCTGTCGGAAATATTCATGGCCTCATAACTCTTGGTCTCTCCGTTGCTCAACACACCCGCCAGTGTGAGTCCATTCGTATCGGACACGAAGATCCCCGAGTATTGGTCACCAAGTTGCTGGAGAATGCCGTAGAGCTCCTTGTTCAGTGAGTCCGATTCTTCTTTGATGCTTTCACGCCCGTTCATTCTGGCGTTTTCGGCTATTTCAGCTACTCTGCCCAAGGCCGACAGCCCTTTTACCTGTACAATCTCTTTATCCACGACTGTACGGACCATGGATACGAGCTTCTCGACTGTTTGCGTGGCCGTATATTGTGTTACAGCAGTTAATGTAGACGTGCTCCTCTGTAGCAGGAATATACAAAGTATCACCATTGGCAGAGCTATCAGTATAGCGCCTCCCGTAATCAATTTTTTCCCCAGTCCCATTCTACCCATGTCTGAGTTCTCCTCACTTTGAAATGTCGCTTTCAAGTCGTTCGTGAAAGTCCGAATCAGAAATCGTCGCGCCAATGTGCCAATTTGCCGGTTCAAATAGTAATTGGTATCGGCAGAAACTTCTTTCCACTTTAGCTTTTCTTTTGGACTTTCCAGAAACTTACCGTTGATCGGGTATGAACGGCCGCCTGAAAAAATTTTTTTTAATGGCAGCGCAAGTTTCTTGTTTTTCAGGTGTTTAACACTACGTAATGGAATGGAAGTGGAAGCGCAGCCATCCATGAGGGTTAAGGCGGCCTTCGGACTCGTCTTCCGGGATTATCATGAAAGAGGCGGCGTCATTTCACCGGCGCCGCAGATGCGATAAGGAGCTCGGCCATGCGATGCCGTCAGGCAAGAACCAAGATCTCTGCCTATATGGATCACGAACTGGATGCTGAATCATCCGGGCAGTTGGAGCTTCACCTGCATCAATGTGCGAAATGCCGGGTGAGTCTCAACGATTTTCATAAGCTCGATGAAAGCAGCAATTCTTATTTTGACTGCTGATTCTTTCTCGTTAGGGTGGGTGGAGGCGTCTTTTTGCGCCGCAACCCACCAAAAGCTTTGTTTGCGGTGGGTTACGCTTTTGCTTCAACCACCCTATGTCAAGCTCGAGCTCCAAAATGAGAATTGCTGCGATGAAATGGTGCGCACGCTGGAAAAAATCGAACCGGGTCCGGATTTCACCAAAAAGATGGGCGTCGAGGTAAATGAGCATGCGGTAACCTGCAAAATGCAGCCTCAATGCAAGTTATCGCTGTCTGACCGGTTATTTCGATTTGCTGAGGATTTTATAGAGCTGCTTAGCCGGAGAGAAGCCCCATCCACCGGCACACTCGATGAATTCAGTGATTTTCCGCCCCTATCCATGGGTCGCATCTATTTCCGATTAATGTGGATGGGTTTCAGGTACTGGATTCACGGATGACGGCTGGAAGCGCATCTCAATGAAACACCCTTTGAAACGAAAGCAGATACCAGGATTACGAACCGGCGAACCCGAGGAGAAAAGCGATGAACTGGATGGATTTTCTGTATGTGACCTTCCCGACGTCCGGAGTGAAAACTTGGGTGTTTTTGCCGCCGCTGGTGGCTTTTGCGGTTTCATTCTTTACATCGATGGGAGGAGTTTCAGGAGCGTTTTTGCTGTTGCCCTTCCAAGTGAGTGGATTGGGATATACGAGTCCTTCCGTAAGCGGCACCAATCAGGTGTTCAATGCGGTGGCCATCCCCAGCGGAGTCTATCGCTATATCAAAGAGGGGCGAATGGTATGGCCGCTGACCTGGGTTGTGATCATCGGGACTCTACCGGGAGTTTTTATCGGTGCCTGGGTGCGGGTGGTTTACCTTCCCGACCCCAGAAATTTTAAGCTTTTTGCGGGCCTGGTTCTATTATACATCGGGGTACGGCTGGCATGGGACGCACTCAAGGGTAAAAGCGGCGGCGCGCTCGCCAAAAAAGGCGCCGGCGCTGCCGCCGGCAGTATCTGCGTCACTGATACCAGATTTTCTCTACGCTGCGTGGAGTATAAATTCGCCGGTGTGAGCTATACGTTTTCACCTGGTTGGGTTTTCGTCATGACTTTCATCGTAGGGATTGTCGGAGGAATCTACGGCATCGGTGGTGGGGCCATCGTCGCCCCTTTTTTTGTGGCCATCTTTAAAATGCCCGTTTACACGATAGCCGGCGCCGCACTCATGGGAACCTTCATCACTTCGATAGCCGGTGTCATCTTTTATCAATTGCTGGATTTCTATATGGCCACGCAGATGTCGGTGGGTCCGGACTGGCTGCTTGGTGCTTTGTTTGGGGCCGGCGGCTTTTGCGGCATGTATCTTGGGGCGCGCTGCCAAAAGTTTGTTCCAGGAAGAATTATCAAGCTTGTCCTGTGCGCCTGCATTCTGTTTGTGGCGATCAGGTACGTGCTTGGCTTCTTTTCAGAGTAAAAGAGCTGCTCGCTCGGGATCTCTAAAACCCACCTTTTTCAACTGGCCAGGAGCCATCATTTCAAAATCTGATGCAGAGCGCTTTCACTCAGTTGAGTGTTCTCCACATACTGCATCCAGGTCGTTGCATAATAGGGGCGCCAAATGGCATCAGGTCTGGAATTGGGACCCTGGCCGATCCACCATCCGGAATCGGTCGGGTTGCCTCTGCTATCCTGGTACACTCCGCCGAATTGATATGTGAAGCTCTTATAATAGCTTTTTGCGGTATTGGCCAGTTGAGGTTTACCGTCCACTGCAACCCATATCGTAAGCCTTCCCGAGTACGGCTGAGAAGTGAAGTAAACCACATTATAATTATAAATGGGATAGTTCCAGACCTCATCCCCGTAGTAGAGCTCCCCGACGAACCCCATACTTTTCCCGTGCATCGGGTTGTACCCTCCAATTTCGTCTCTCAAGTACCGCCAAAACAATCCCGGACTCGGATCGTTCGCATAGAGTTCGTAGGCTGTTCCATCAGCGCATTTGGAGTAGGTTTCAACCAGCAGACCCTTGCGGTCTCTAATGCGGAACTCGATATTTCCAATGGTTTTCGGTTCGGTAGGCGGATCTTCCCACACGGCGGCACCGGCCCAGGCATGACAGTGCCCCCACCAGGGATCCGGATTTTGCACAGGTCCGTGAAAATAGTACTCCCAACCTTGAGAATTGGCCCCGGTATAATAGTCGTATCTTTGCATGGCTTCGCCGTTGTCATACAAATTCGGATTGTAGCTATCATGCCAGGGCCAGTACCAGCAGGACCAGACCGCCCATGCGGGAGCAGTGATGAAACTGAATCCCAAAGTTGCCAAAAGAGACGCAAGGAAAATCTGCCGGCAGAAGATGATCTTTTGCATACTTGCCCCCTGTATCATAGATGCAATGCTGGATGTGGCGCCTTTCTACACTTTACATAGGAGTTTGTCAGAATACGCTTATCATGTAGCGCAGCCCTTTAGGGCCGCCAGTCCAGGCAGAGCTAAATCCCTGCGCAACATATTGTCGGACAGTCTCCCAGGGTGCCGGTTGACCGGCCTTAACTCATCGAATCAGCTAATTTTTGCCGGTCTCAACGAGCCAGTAGCGTCTCATGACCTGGCCTCGGATTATCCTTTCCCCGTAATTGCACCATGGAAGGTTTGCATTCCAATACTGCAGTTCTACCAGATCCGATGGGGTGGTGAGTCTGACGAGCCGGTTGCTGTTCGAAGCTGAAGCGTCGATCCGTCCGGTTATGTTAGGATCTGCGTTTTCGAGAGCGGTGGCAGCATCCACGGCTTCCATGCTCTGGTGAATATCGAACTCCGTGTTGCCGGCCGGGAACGAGACGCTTTCCTGTCTCACATCAAACAGAGGCACCGTAAGCGGTAGGGCGGGGAAAATACCGGTCAGCAAGGGGGCAGGCTCCGCATCCGAAAAATCATGCTCCACGACGCTGGGCCCCCCCCGGCGTGGCTTGGTAGCGGTAGGCTCCGGATGATGCAGCTCATACCTGCTTACGTATCGGCTTGAAGCATCGAACCAGACTCGAAACCGGTATGGACATGAATTGCCCTGTTCTGGCTGGATGAAAACAATAAAGTGAGGCCGGCCGGCTAAGGAATCGATGTTTTCCACCCGAAATCGCCAGCTCTGCCTGGCAGTCCATCCGGGTTTGGACGGGCTGATTCTTCCCTCATTATAGACCTGACAATCAACCACCCACCAGTCGCCCACGGACCACAGAGGCGGAGCGAGTACCGGATTGTCCGCGCCTGCGGCAATTCCGTTAAAGAGCAGCAATAGGGCCAGCAGGGATAATGCATGAAAATGGCGGCTCGTTCTTCTCTCCATGCTTTCTCCTGGTTTCGAAGATATCAAAGAGTAATACTCGCTTTGCGTTTCATGTTTTTG
>JAVEVM010000133.1:0-7211 GCA_034005055.1 Desulforhabdus sp.
CCGGAAGAAGAGGAAATCATCGAGCTGGAAGACATTTTGGAGTTGGAAGAAGAAACGGATGATTCGGACGTAAAACCGGTTGCGTCTGAACTGGAGCAGTCAGAGCTCTCCGAACTGGATTTGAAGGATCTTGAGCTGGAGCTTGATCCCGACGAGGAAAGCTTTCTGGAAGGTGACTTACCCTCCGAGCTGTCATTCGAGGACGAAGAGGCCGACGACGACTCTCTGGAATTCGACCTCAAGGCGATTGAAAGCGAAAAACCTGTAGAGGAAGCTGACATCTCAGAGGAGCTTGAAGAGATAGCCTTAACTTCTGTGGAAACAGAATCCCCCCCGGCAGCTGCCGCTCCCGTTGAATCTGCTGTCGCGGAGCCTGAGGACGCGGCGGAAGTGCAGAGCGGTAAGCCGTCCCTGGATGATTTCGTTGCCCAGATTGAGGACCGACTGTTGGAAGCCGTGCACCAGATCGTGGAGTCAAGGTTGCCGGATATCGTTCGAACGATCTTACGAGAAGAAATTGATCGACTGCAGCTCGACTCGGAGAAAGAGAAAGCATAGGGAGTGATTAGATGAAGGAAGGCAGCTTGCCTAAAGCTTACGAATTCCAGGAAGTGGAGCCGAATTGCTACTCTTATTGGGAACGGGAGGGATTTTTTCATGCAGATGGCAACAGCTCCAAGCCGCCGTTCAGTATTGTGATCCCGCCCCCCAATGTTACCGGGCAATTGCACATGGGGCACGCGCTCAATAACGCCCTGCAGGATATTCTGTGCCGCTATAAGAGGTTAAAGGGCTTTGAGGTGCTGTGGATGCCCGGAACCGACCACGCCGGTATAGCCACGCAGAACGTGGTCGAGCGGCAACTGGCAAAAGAAAAATTATCTCGCTACGAATTGGGTCGGGAGTCTTTCCTGCAGCAAGTCTGGAAGTGGAAAGAAAAATACGGCGGCATCATTATCAAGCAACTGAAGCACTTAGGGGCTTCCTGCGACTGGGATCGCGAGCGGTTTACCATGGATGAAGGGCTTTCCAGAGCGGTGAGGCAGGTTTTTGTTCAGCTCTACGAAGAGGGGCTTATTTACCGCGGCAAAAGAATGATCAACTGGTGTCCCCGCTGCATGACCGCCCTGGCGAATATTGAAGTTGAAGGCGAGGAGATCGACGGACACCTGTACCATATTCGCTATCCGCTGGAAAATGGCGAAGGCGCTCTTGTAGTCGCCACGACCCGCCCCGAAACCATGCTCGGCGATACAGCCGTCGCAGTCCATCCGGATGATGCCCGTTATAGCTCGTATGTGGGGCAATATGTCGTCCTGCCTCTACTGGAGCGACGTCTGCCCGTTATCGCCGACGTTTATGTAGACCGTGAATTCGGAACCGGAGCTCTCAAGATTACGCCCGCCCATGATTTCAACGATTTTGAGATCGGCCGCCAGCATCAGCTCGATCTGATTCAGGTCATCTCCGAAAACGGCATCATGACGGAAGAGGCCGGACTTTATGCGGGACTCGACCGCTACGCCTGCCGCAAACGAATCTTGAAAGATCTGGAAAAGGGTGGATATCTGGTAAAAGTCGAAGATTATAAGCATCGTGTGGGGCATTGTTACCGGTGCAAGAGTGTTGTGGAGCCAATGCAATCCCTCCAGTGGTTTGTTGCAACCCGGCCGCTGGCGGAAAAAGCCATGGCAGCCGTCCGCGCAGGCGAAACGAAGATCATCCCGTCCAAGTGGGAGAAGGACTATTTCGGCTGGCTGGAAAATGTGGAAGATTGGTGCGTAAGCAGGCAGATCTGGTGGGGGCACCGCATTCCAGCCTGGTACTGCGGGGATTGCGGTGAAATCATTGTTTCCCTGCAAGATCCCACCGAGTGCACCAAGTGCAAAGGGTCTCAGCTCGAGCAAGACTCCGATGTGCTGGACACCTGGTTCAGCTCGGCCCTTTGGCCGTTCTCCACACTCGGTTGGCCTGATACGACGGCGGACCTGAAAAAATTCTATCCCACTTCCGTCCTGGTGACCGGCTTTGACATCCTTTTCTTCTGGGTGGCCCGGATGATGATGATGGGCATTCATTTCATGCAGCAGGTGCCCTTCCGGGAGGTCTATGTTCATGCGCTGGTGCGGGATGCTCAGGGGCAAAAGATGAGCAAATCCAAGGGGAATGTCATCGATCCGTTGATCATTATGGACCAGTACGGAACCGATGCCCTTCGTTTCACCTTGACGGCCCTCGCAGTCCAGGGCAGGGATGTCAAGCTGTCTGAGGAACGGATTGAAGGTTACAGGCATTTTGTCAATAAAATCTGGAATGCTTCGCGCCTGGTGCTGATGAATCTGCAAGATCTTGAGGTGGTAGAAGAAATTCCGAGAAGGCCCGAACGGCTCATGCACCGTTGGATTCTGAGCAGGCTGCAGCGGATGATCCAAGAAGTGGAAGAATCCCTCCAGAACTATCACTTCAATCAATATGCTCAAACCCTTTATCATTTCGTCTGGCATGAATACTGCGACTGGTACCTGGAAATGATCAAACCGGACCTTTACGGCGAAAATCCGGCAGCCAAAAGGCTGGCCCAGTCTCTGGCGGCCGAAGTTCTGAAAGATATTCTGATTCTCCTCCATCCGATCATGCCGTTCGTCACCGAGGAGCTCTGGCAGAAGCTGCCGCAAACCACCGGCTCGGTTATGACCGCCACCTTTCCACAGCCCGATGACCAGCGTCTGGACGCCTCAAGTGAGGAGCAGATGGAGGTGATTATGGAGGTGGTCAGTGCCATTCGAAACATTCGCGGCGAAATGAATGTGCCTCCTTCTTTGCGTGTCGACGTGGTCTGTTTGTGTGAGGAGCCAAGCGGCATAAGCCTGCTGCAGAGCCATGCGGGCACAATCATCGATCTGGCCAGGCTCGCCAATCTTCGAATTGCGCATGTGGGGGAGCACAAGAAACCGCGTGCTGCCGCCAGTACCGTGACGAAAGGCGTCGAAGTTCACGTGATCTTACAGGATATTCTGGATTTTGAAAGCGAATCGAAGCGCTTGGCTAAGGAGCTTGGAAAACTGGAAAAGGAATTTGGTTTTGCACAAAAGAAGCTTAGCAACGAGGACTTTCTGGCCAAGGCTCCTGTCGAAGTGATTGAAAAAGAGCGGGAAAAAGAGCTGCGATTGGCAGAGAAGGTGGACAAGCTCCGCCGCCACTACGATATGATCAATCATTTGCGGGAGAGTGCTGCAATGGAGGAATAGCCGTGGAGCAACTGGATCTGTTACTTTGGCTGGCCATTCAGGAAGACCTGGCGCACGGGGATGTCACTACCGAGGCCGTGGTTGATCAGGATTTAGACGGTCGGGCGGTCGTGCTCGGCCGAGAACCGTTTGTGCTGTCGGGCTCCAGAGTTTTCCACCGGATTTTCCAGCTGCTCGATCCGACCATTCAGATTGTAAGCTTTTTCCGGGACGGCGAAGAGATCCAGCCGGGTATTCCTGTTTTTGGGTTGGACGGCTCGGTGAGAAGCTTGCTCACGGGTGAGCGCACCGCGCTCAATTTTGTGCAAAGATTATGCGGTATTGCGACCCTGACCAAGCAAATGGTCAAGAAGCTGTCCGGCAGCTCGTGCCGCCTGCTGGACACCCGCAAAACAACTCCGCTTTGGCGCAAATTGGAAAAAGAGGCAGTGCGCCACGGCGGCGGTGCAAATCATCGCTTCGGTCTGGCGGACGGGGTTTTGATCAAAGACAATCACATTGTCGCTGCAGGCGGGGTGCGGGAGGCCGTCCAGAGAGCCAGACGGCACGTACCCCACACCTTGAAGATTGAGGTAGAAGTAGACAACCTGGACCAATTCGAAGTCGCTCTGGAAGCAGGTGCAGACATTATTTTGCTGGACAATTTTACGCCTGAAATGCTGCGCGAGGCGGTCGTGCGAAACAAGGGTCGGGTGTTGCTCGAAGCTTCCGGCGGAGTGCTTTTGGAAAGGGTCAGGGCAATTGCCGAAACAGGTGTGGATTTTATCAGCTGTGGTGCTCTCACTCATTCTGCAAAATCCATCGATATGACTATGGAAATGGAGTTCACCACTTCATGACGAGAATTATGAAGATCATCTTCTCAAGGCTGACCAAACAGGAGCCTGGCGACGTAATTCTTCATTACGCGCTTCAATACCTGGGTCTCGTCAGAAGATTGAAGGAAGCTTGAACGCTATTTGGGCTTGATATTCGACGAGAATTGTCTACAAAATAAACTATTCACGAGGGCTGGTTGGAATCGCTTTCGGAACTTCGGTTCGGAAATGTGATGCAATTCATGAGCGTTTGAACGGTCTCTGCATGGGTACTGCGGAGGTAGTGACAGTGAGCAATCAGGAAGACAAAAGGGAAAAACCGACTCAGCAAGAAACCGGGGAAGGTTCCGTAAGGTCTCAGACCATCGATCTTCTGGTGGCCAACGTCATTCCTACCACCAAGTACTTTGAGAGTCGCTTCGATTTCATGCAGCACCAGATCAGCGAACTGCGGGAAGGACAAAAGCACCTCGAAGCTACCATGAACCGTCGTTTCGAGCAGGTCGACACAGAAATCCAGGACTTTAAAACCTCTGTGGACAAGCGCTTCGAGCAGATGAATGCAGAGATCAAGGAGTTCAAGGGGTCTGTAGACAAGCGCTTCGAGCAAGTGAATATAGAGATCAAGGAGTTCAAGGGGTCTGTAGACAAGCGCTTCGAGCAGATGAATGCAGAGATCAAGGACTTCAGGGGCTCTGCAGATAAGCGCTTCGACCAAATGATCGCCTCCATTGACCGCTTATCCGATAAACTGGACCGCCGTGATACAGAACAGCGCAGCTTCACCATTCGGATGTTCACCATTGCCATCAGCATCTCTTTTTTGGGAGTCATGGGAGCGCTCTTGAAGATAATCGGTATCCTCTGAGCTCGCCCAATACTGCCGCCCAACTCCATTGGCGTCCCATTTCAGGGCCAAGATGGCGATTTTAACAGCTCTAGAAAGAAGAGTGGGCTGTGCCCGCCCTCAGCGTTGTTATTCGGGCTTTTTTCGGCGTACTGGCACTTTTTGCGTTGCTCAGAGTGTCTGCTCAGGGTAGTGATCGGCAACGAATTGCTCATAGCCATGTCGGTTTCATGCAACACCGGTCGCTAGAATTGCATTCATCGCCGGAGGAGCTCAGTTTGCATCATGGACGGCGAGCTCACAACAGGGTTTTATCCGCGTTCAGCCAACACGCCTTTGGGGGAGGGGATTTCATGCCGCACTAGCGCTTCCTATCTTTGGTCGCCATCGTCGCCCTGGCCTGTGTGGCCGGCTCGATTGAATCCATGTCTGCGTTTGCCTACCACCTGCCGGATACCGGCCAGACCCAGTGCTATGACAATGATGGAAACCCGATCAGTTGCCCTGCCCGGCACCGTATACGATGTGAAGATTCCACATCAAGGGACGGCAAGGGGTACTGCAATTACGTGAAAATAGACCATGGCAATGGATACATGACTCTTTACGGCCACCTGGCTGAAGAATCCGTACCCGATGATATTTATAAAGGAAAAGACATTACCAACCCTTGGCAGACACCGCTCGGTAACATGGGCAACACTGGATTCGTGATTGGTGCGACCGGCGTTCATCTGCACTTCGGCGTCTACTACGACCAGAAACCCTATAACCTGAGTGTGAAGCAACTGCAGGGAGCGTTCCGCTCGGTGTTGCAGTTGCTTCTGTTTTGACAATAGGCGGTGGAATTGTGCGCTGTGTCCACCGCCGAACTTGAAGATGGGCACAGCCCACCCTACATTTCTGCATCCCCGAGTCTTCACCATTACAGGTCAATTATCATTGTAGCAGCTGTATTCCATTGAAACGGACCGTTTTGCCGTGGTGGCCTTAGCCCGTCTACACCGGAAGCCGGATTACCGGGTTGAGAGAAACGAAGACTAACATTAGCCAATATCTTTTTGCATGCTGAAGCTCACTGCATAATTTGCAGCTTGATGCATTGATAGAGGTGCAACTTCAAGCTATTCAACTTCGCTGAAGCCGATGCAGCCGATCCGCTCGGCGTATTCCCTTTCCGAAGGGAAGGAGCGGCAGTGCCATGGTTTGGTATCATGGATTGAGCATATGTATTTTTCCTGTTCCGGGATTTTCTTCAAGAATGGACAACCATCCAGATATTCCTCAGTGCCGGGTTTCATCCAAACATTGTAGAGGCGACGCGGGTCTCCATGCATGTCGAAGCCGAGATCATTGACCGTCACAAATTCAAGTATATCTGTTCTTCCTTCCAGTTCCCAGCGTCTGAAATCCTCATCAGTGGCATAGTTCTGGTAAGCGCCTCGCAGCTTGCAGCATAACCCGCACTGCTTGCAGTCAAATCCTTCCAGGGACACGGCTTTCATCCTTTCTCAGCAAGTCGATGTGTTGCCCTCCATACTATACAATCAACCGCAAAAGGTTGGAAGTATATCCTGGAACCCATACTGTTTCGCCTCTGCGCAACAAACGTGGCACAAACTCGAGGACCAGAGTGCCATTGCCTTCGTTCCGCCGCGGGAGCGTGGGACAAGATATATCCCGAAACCCGAAACCTTTGACTCACCAGCAGTGGCGGATTGCACGCCGGCCATCCCATTGACAGTTGCCTTCACACTTGTTAAGGGGCAATGAAATGTTCGCGCATCTTGGTGAAGGATAAGATTTGATGGGCTCCATTCCAAATTTCCGCTGCAGCAGTTCTATTATAGGGCTATCGATCAATCTTTTCCTGGTGGTCATCTTGCTGTTGCACTTTTCCGCCTGTGCCAGGCAGGGGACAAAAGGCTTTGAGCAGATCGACGGTAGTCGTGTGCATTTTAGCTATGTCGACAAAGCCGCCAATAGTGTTTGTGTAGCAGGCGATTTCAATGGCTGGTCGGAAGCCGCCGACTGTATGAGTAGAAAAGGTGAGCGCTGGACTGTCGAACTGGAATTGGCGCCCGGGCGTTACGGATATTTGTTTGTTGTCGACGGGCAGGTCCGGCGGCCGGATCCTGGTGCTTTTCTAAACGAATCCAACGGATTTGGTGGGCAAAACTCTGTCCTGATCGTTGATTAAGAAGCGGCACTCTCCTGCCAGGGGCCTTAGGGAGTCGAAATGTGACCAAATCTCGCTGTTCCGTGTATATCAAATTGAACGAACTAACGGAGAAACCG
>JAVEVM010000134.1:0-7210 GCA_034005055.1 Desulforhabdus sp.
CCCGGACCACCCCGTTCTTCACCGTGAGGTCCGCCGCTACCCGATTTAAGAATTCAACGTATTGATGGTTGGTTACCGGCGTTTCATCCATATAAAAAGGCTCCACCGCAAACTCTGTCGCGCCGTTGGAGTCAAAGGCCACGCGAGGGGTGAAGGTGCCGCCCCGGATCAAATGCATTACCACGTCATCCCGCCCCTGGCGAATTGCTGGAAGGACAGCCTCTTCAACGGTTCCCGTTGGACCTGCCTCTCCGCTTGCCTGCGGCTGCTCTGCGGGTTCATCCGTTTCCTGCTCAGACTGCGGACCGGTCATTTTTGAGTCCTCTGATTTTACAGACGGCGTTGTTTTATGATCTTGAGAGCCGGGCTCGATTGAACCGTTTTCCTCGTGGTTATGCGGCAGATTGCCCCTTTCATGGGTGTGGTAATAGTCGCCATGGCGATGCCCTGCTTGCTGGTCCTGTTCGCTTTGTTGGGGCTGTTCGCGCCGTTCGCGACCCATGTGACCACCTGTTTGACCAATTCTCCCATTCATCATGGCGGCACCCGGAACTACAATCAGAGCCATGATCAACAAGAGCCACACGCTCACAACAATCTCTTTCATCTTATTCAGCCTCCTTGGCCTACAGTAGGGTGCCAGGCTACACTTTCTTCAAAGGCAAAGAGACGCTGAAAGTGATGCCTTGCTCCGGATTACTTTGAAAAGCCAGACGCCCGCTGTGTGCTTCAACGATCTTCTTCACAATGGCGAGTCCAAGTCCGGTGCCTTCTTTTTTGGTCGTGTAAAACGGCATGAATATTTGGTCCTTCTTGTCGTCGGGAATTCCGCACCCGCAATCTACGATATCGACTTTGACACAATCAGCATCGAACGACGACCTCACTCGCACGACTTCCCCCTCAGGCGAAGCCTGAATCGCATTAGAGATAAGATTCAATACAACCTGCTCCATTCTCGCGGCGTCCAGAGACAAGGACGGAATGGAAAAATCAAGCTCGGTCACAATTCTTACATCTCGGCTTGCCGCACTTTTTTCCAAAACCGCCAGACTTTGTTCGATTATTGCGTTGATGTCGCCATCGGCCATATCCAGCTCCAGCGGTTTGGCGAAATGCAGCATTTGTTTGACCATATTCTCCAATCGCCCGGTTTCTTGAATTACGATCCCCAACTTTTCGAAAGAAGGATCGTTTTCATCTATTTTTCTCTGCACCATTCGGGAGAAGCCGCCAATGGCGATCAGAGGTGTTTTCATGTCGTGGGCCACGCTCGATACGGCCCTGCCCATGGCTGCAAGGCTTTCGCCCTTGACCAATGCCTCGTGCTCGGCCTGTTCGCGATCCCGCAGTATTCCCAAAGTCAGCCCTATCGTATTATACAGCAAGATTTCCATGAGCTTATTGAAGTCGTCCGGTGAAAAATGCTGCCAATTCATGACGATAAATGGAGAGTACAACACACTGATGCTCAAGGCGGTCCACAGAGCCCCTTTCAGGCCGAACCAAAAAGCCGCCAGCATGATGGGCAGATAATAAAGCTCACGATAAAATATATGGTAATGGTGTTGACTCAAGCGAGTTCCATAGTGTAGCGCAGTGATCACTAACACTTGACCTGCAATCAAAACCGCTTTTAATTTCTCTGGTGCTCGACTTTTCATTAAAGGACCTCTTCATTGGTACAGACAGCTGAGCGATGTTCGCCCCATTGGATGCGACGGACCGATGGTCAAGGTCTCGTCAGTAAACGTATTGACGAGCAAATTTGACGCCACCCGGCCAAGACGGGATGAATAGCCGCGCGAGCATCGGCTGTGTGTGCTCACGGTGGTGTGGATTGAAAGGATTTTTCAATTCACTGAAAAAAAGTTTCAATTGCTTTTGAGGGATTCCCCCGCCGGCCGAAAAGCAGGCCGAAGTTCGTGGTCGTCTTTTCTGGCCTGCTGCTTGTCCCGCAGAGCCTGCTCGTGACCGCAAAGAGCAGCAGCCAAGGTACGGTTATTGCTCATTCGTTTACCTGGCTGTTGGAAAGGAATAGCAAACGTGCTCGGCATCAACAACAAGATCTCAAGAAGATTTCTACTGGCGCTGGTCCTGGTCGCAATTCTGCCGGTTTGCGTTGTTGCCTATTATTCATATAGCGCAGCGAGAAGGGCTCTCGAAGGAACCGCCTATCTGCACATATCCACCATCGCTCTGGATCACGCCAATCATCTCGAAACCTGGTTCGAAGAGCGAGTTAATGATATCAACATGATTGCACAGCTTTCCACCGTCAGGGACTATTGTTTCAGGCACTGCTCCTTCGGCGCCGATCGACTCCCCGCCGGCGACGATCAAGAACAGGTGGCAAATGTTGTTTCGGTTGTTCGAAGTAGATCACCCTGCTATGAGAGCGTGCATATTCTGACTCCCGGGGGAACCGTGGTCGCTTCAACCAGTCCGACCTCGGAAGATGTGCGAAACTTTGCACAGCTCGATATTTTCGCTACGGCGGAAAAGAGCAAAGGACCGGTGCTCAGCTCGGTTCATCAGCATGAAGACGGCCATTGGCGTATGCACCTGCTTGCGCCGATTCTTGACGATGATGAAAAGCCAATCGCCTATGCTATGGCGGTCCTTGACGTTTTGAGAACTATCGATCCGTTGATGACAGACCGGGTGGGCCTCGGTGAAACGGGAGAAACGTACCTGGTTGACAAGCACGGAAGGATCATTAGCAAGTCGATTTATCTCGGCCGTGAGGAAGCATTCAAGCGAAGCTTCAGCAGCTACGGCATTCAGCAAGCCTTGGGCCGTAAGCAAGGGACCGGCGTCTATGAAAATTACGCCGGCCATAAAGTGGTGGGATCATATCTATGGCTGCCGCGCTTTGAGTGGGGCTTGTTTGCGGAGATCAAGCAGAGCGAAATAATGGAGCCGCTTGAAGGCATCGTTGCGCGAGTAATTGGAGCCATAGCCGGCGTCACCTTCGTAAGTCTTCTGCTCGCCCTGTTGGTTGCTCGACGCGTATCGCTTCCCATTACCCGTATGGCCGATGCCGCCCGGGAGATAGCCGAGGGCAGGCTGGATCAGCGCATTCAATACCATGCCGATGATGAGATCGGCGCGCTGGCCGACAGCTTCAACAGCATGAGTCAAAAGTTGTCAATGTTGATCGGTTCATTGCAGGAAAAGGAAAAGTCGCTGCAGCGCGCTTACGACGAGCTCATGAATGCACAGGAGCAGATGGTCAGATCCGAGCGAATGGCGGCAATCGGGGAGCTTGTCGCAAGCGTGGTTCACGAGATGCGGAGCCCTCTTTCCTCCATCAAGCTCAACCTGCAGATTATCGGGCGCACCCTGGAAAAGGAGGGTGCTTTGACGGAGCATTTTGAAATCGCCCTGAGCCAGGCGGTGCAACTGGAAAAAATGTTTTCCGATCTGCTCAACTACAGCAAGCCTGTCAGCCTTGAAAAGACCGCGTCCAATATTCAGGACTTGATAGAAAAAAGCCTCATGCAGCTGAAGGAGGAGCTGCTGGTGCAGGAAATCACAGTGGATAAACGCTTCGATAAAGAGCTGCCGGCCATTTTGGTTGATCCGGACAAAGTCCGGCAGGTGCTGGTCAACATCTTCAAGAACGCCATGGAGGCGACGGGAAAAAACGGTAAAGTGACCGTGACAGCCCAACTGGAAAACCTTAATGGAAGCTCGTCGCTGATTATCGCGGTTGCCGATGATGGGCCGGGTATTCCCTCACAGCACATACACAGCGCGTTTCAACCTTTTTTTACCACCAAAAAGAAAGGAACGGGGCTGGGGCTCGCCATCGTTCGAAAAATCATGGACGCTCACGGAGCCGAGGTGGACCTCTGGAGCGAGAACGGCCGGGGGACCATTGTTCGGCTTCGCTTTCCCGTCAGCCGAGGAAGACAGCATGAAGAAAATCCTGATTGTAGATGACGATCCGTCTCTGGCTCGCACCCTGGAGCTCTATTTTCAAGGCAAAGCCTACCAGGTGTCGGTTGCGGAAAACGGGAAGCAGGCGCTCGCGCGCTGGCACCGCGAACAACCGGATCTGGTTTTATTGGATGTACAGCTGCCGGATTTGGACGGTCCCGAGGTGTTGCGCAAGTCGATCGAACAAGGGCTGTATGGCGATGTCATCATGATCACCGCATTTCAAGACACCGAGGCGACGCTTGCCGCTCTTCGATTGGGAGCCGTTGACTATCTGTACAAACCCCTAGACCTCGATGCGCTGGACCTCCTTTTGAAAAAACACCTGCTGCAAAAAAAGGAGCGTGAAAAACTCGCTTCCGTAAGCCATCTCGTAACTGAGACATACAAACCCAATCAGATCGTCGGACGCAGCCAGGAGACCCTGAATGTCATTAAAGCCATTGCTCAGGTGGCGCACACGCCCGCCAGCGTGCTGATTGAAGGGGAGACAGGGACCGGCAAGGAGCTTGTTGCGCGCACCATTCATCAGGAATCGCGTCCGGAGAAGCCGTTTGTTGCGATCAACTGTGCGGCGATTGTGGGCAGCTTGCTTGAAAGTGAGCTATTTGGCCACGAGAAAGGCGCCTTCACCGGTGCGGCGCAACAAAAGACCGGCAAACTTGAATATGCCGGTGATGGGACCGTCTTTTTGGACGAAATCAGCGAATTGTCTTCCGACGTCCAAGCCAAGCTCCTTCGAGTCCTGCAGGAGCGTGATTTCCAGAAGGTTGGAGGAGTCAAAAATATCCCGTTTCGCGCCCGCATCATCGCCGCCACAAACCGCAATCTCGAAGCTATGGTCAAAGAACGGAAATTCCGCGAGGATCTCTATTTCAGGCTCAAGGTATTCGTCATCCGCATCCCTCCTCTTCGCGACCGCCCCGAGGACATTCATCCTTTGACGGAGTATTTCTTGATCCGCTTGAACCGGGAGCTCAACAGAAAAGTCGTGCGCATACCGGATGTGCACTTGAATGCCTTGCAGGCTTACGACTGGCCGGGAAATGTCCGCGAACTGGAAAACGTTTTACGGCGAGGGGTCATCCTTTCCCACGGCGAGGTGCTGGAGATGGATGAAAACTGGCTGCGCAAGAAGGGTCCTGCGTCCGAGAGCCGGTCGGCACCGACTGAAGGCTTCGAGGCCGTTCCCAAGAGCCTCGACGAGGTGGAAAAAGATCACATTGAGCGTGTGCTGCAATATACCGGAGGTAACTACGGAGAAACCTGCAGAATCCTTGGAGTCAGCCGTCCCACTCTAAGAAAGAAGCTGTACGATTATGGCATCAAAGAAGAAGAACGCCATGAAAAATAAACTTGACTTCCGCAAGAGCTGGTTTAAACTTCGTTCTCACAAAAGGGAGTAGCTAGCTGGGGCAAAGTCACCAATACGGTAGCAAAACCTACCTGGCTTTGCCGTTGGCTTGAAGGTTTGAGCCAATTAGCGAGACTTTTGGCATGATTAATCATGCTCGAAGTCTCGCTTTTTTTTTGCAATCGGACGCGAGGCGATGCCGTTTTCAGAAAAGAAAAGCCGTCAACTGTTTCGGAAAGGATGCCATGAATAACTCCAAGAAGCTGCTTACCGCTCTTTCCGCGATCTTTTTTACACTTCCAGGGTTTTGGCTGCGATTGTTTCATGTCGAGCTCGATCCTCCATTGACCGCCTTCATTACAGGAACTGCTATTCTCAGTGCATCGTTTCTGCTCCTATGGGCTTGCGATGCCGCCCAAAAAGATATTTCCCAGGCGCTGGCCCTGGCGGTTGTTGCATTCATTGCCGTGCTGCCCGAGTATGCAGTGGACATGTACTTTACCTGGCAGGCGGGACAACATCCTGAAAGCGATTACGCTCACTACGCAATTGCCAACATGACGGGCGCCAATCGACTGCTGATCGGTGTTGCCTGGACCCTGATTGTGGCTATATTCTGGATCAAAGCCAAACGCAGAGTGGAGCTTGAAAGAGATCGGGCAACCGAAATCTTTTTTCTCGGACTTGCCACCTTGTATGCTTTTGTCATTCCCATCAAAGGCACCCTGGCATGGTACGATGGCGTTGTTTTCATCGCACTTTATGCGTGGTACATACGAATCGCCGGTCGCCGCCCCTGTGAAGAATGTGAGCTTGAAGGTCCCGCAGAGCTGCTCGGAAATCTGCCGAAAACCAAACGAAGAGTCGCGACCTCGCTCATGTTTCTTTTCTCAGCCGGAGTCATTTTATCTAACGCGGAGCCGTTCAGTGAGGCTCTGATCGCAACAGGGAAGGTATTCGGCATCAATGAGTTCCTGCTTGTTCAATGGCTGGCCCCCATCGCTTCCGAAGCTCCCGAATTTACCGTTGCGATCATGTTTGCACTGCGAGGACATGCCGGCGTGGCCCTCGGAAGCCTTCTTTCCGCCAAGCTTAACCAGTGGACATTACTGGTCGGGATGATTCCCGGAGTCTATGGTATCTCCAGCGCATCTCTCGAGAGTCCAATCCCGATGGGAAGCTTCCAGATGCACGAGATACTGCTCACGGCGGCCCAGTCGTTGCTCGCTGTTATTCTGCTTATTCGAATGCGGCTTGGGCCGAAAGGGGCACTGCTCCTCTTCTCCCTGTTCATCGGCCAATTTTTCAGCCCTCATCTCCTTGACTCAATGGAGGGCATCCTGCCGTGGAAAACGGGCACGGACGAGGCTCATCTTTTCTTTGTCTGCCTGTACCTTTTATTTTCGGTCTATTTCATTATTCAACAGCGACATGCCCTGTCGGGATTATGGCTGGGGCTGAAGCCCGAATATGGAGTCGAAGCACCTCAAGTGACAAGGACGCAGCAAGTGAAGATTCATCGTATCGGATAAGCTCGGGCTGGACGCGGTTTTTACGGGAAAAGAAAGAGACAGAATCTGGAAGCTTCTCAAAGCTAGCGGATATGAAGGGATGTCCGAGCGCTCCTTTCCGGTCCCTTCCACTAATCATGGATACAGGAGTGCGGAAGCGTTCTCGGACATCCTCACCGTCGGCAGGCTAGAATTTCCCCGGGATGTTCTGCCAGGTCTGTAGGTCATCTGTAAAGTAGGCTTCGCCCGCATCGGTTAGCCCGGCGAGATCGGAAGCATTTCCACCAGTCAGGCTTCCGCTGGTCAATTGATCCAGCGACCCCGGAATGTTCTGCCAGGTCAATAGATCCAGTGTATAAAAAACCTGTCCGTCGCTTGTTACTCCCGCCAATTCCTCTTT
>JAVEVM010000135.1:0-7168 GCA_034005055.1 Desulforhabdus sp.
CTGAATGGTAACATCCAGAGCCGTTGTAGGTTCGTCGGCGATAATCAAGCGCGGCGAACAAGCTAACGCTATGGCAATCATCACCCTTTGGCGCATTCCGCCGCTCATCTGATGCGGATAATCGTTAGCTCTGGCTTGCGGTGCTGGAATCCCGACCTGGGTCAGAAGATCGACGACCCTCTCAAGGGCTTCCTGTTTGCTGATTTTTTCGTGTTGCTGTATGACTTCAGCGATTTGCTTCCGTACACGAAACACAGGATTGAGAGAAGTCATGGGCTCCTGGAAGATCATGGATATTTCATTTCCACGAATGGAGCGCATTTGTTCTTCAGAGAGATCGACCAGGTTTACTCCGTTAAACCAAATCTCACCGTCTACGATCTTGCCGGGCGGCTGAATCAAACGCATGATGGAAAGGGCCGTGACGCTCTTGCCGCAGCCGGATTCGCCGACCACCCCTAGCACTCGAGCAACATCCAATGCCAGACTGACCCTGTCCACAGCCCTTGCGACCCCTCTTTCGCTGAAAAAGAAGGTCTGCAAGTTTTTCACTTGTAGTAGAGGCGACATAGGATAAAATCCGAGTTATGTCCAAGAAACGCCCGGAGGCGAGATATTTGGCTACTGCCGGGTTATTTCCATCAATTCCTATTTTGCAGCGGTCGGTTTTGCACTCATAAGTAGCATACTCCGAAAGCTGCAACTTGAAAGCTCATGAGAGCTAGGGAAGTTTCTTGAGCCAGGAATCGTCTTCAAACCAGGCGGATTTGAGCTCGTCTAGGGTTCCACTGCCTTCCATGTTGTCGAGGAAATTCTCCAGCCAATTGATAAAATGAGGGTCGGTTTGCGCTACTGCGATCCCCAACGGCTCGTAGGTGAAAAGAGTCAGGATCGAAAACAACCCTTCGCCGGAATGGCGGAGGGTAGCCACCAAACAGAAGGGGTAATCTGCAAGCAGCGCATCCACTTTGCTCTGCAGTACCATGTCAACGGCTTGGTCATAATTCTCCGCTTTGACGAGCCTAGCTTTGGGCATGGCTTCTTCAGCAAAGAGCTGGCTGGTGGAGCCGCTAAGCACCGCCAAGGAAATGTCGGGACTGTTCAACTCTGAAACTTGCTGCGCTGAAGCCACTTTTTCTTGTTTGGTCAAGAATGCTTGCCCCGAAATGAAATAGGGTCCGACAAAGCTGAACTTGAGGTTTCGTTGCGGAGTGATAGTCATGCCGGAGATGACCATGTCGACTTTGCCGGTTTTCAGTGCCGGCAGTAGATCCTCAAAAGGCATGGCCTCAATTCTTAGCTTTACCCCCATCCCGGCTGCAACATATTTCGCAATGTCGATATCAAGCCCGATGATTTCTCCGCTCTTTGTCGTCATATTGAAGGGGGGCATGCTCGCGGCCGTACCAACCGCCAACTCCCCCTTTTGTATGATGCGCTCGAGTAGCTTTGCGTCATTTGGCGATGCAGCTTTTCCCTTCGAGTTATACGCGCATCCGGATAAGACAGATAGCAGCAAGAGAACAAAAACGCCTTTGTGTACTCTTCTCATAACCTCTTCCCCCCGAGAGCTCTCTTCAGAGTTACAACCCCCCTATTCCTGCGACTTAGCTTTTTTCCTGGAAGCATAAAGAAAAAGGAAACTTTCTCTACTGTTAATTTAAAGTTTGGCAGGCCTTGACCATAATCACATGAAGGTGTTTTTGGTGCAAGACTTTTGCGATCCAAAGTCCCGCCCAATTGTCGAGGGGAGCAGTTGAAAAAAAATATATCATCTGCCGAGCTTAGCAACACGTTTAAGTGTCGATACGTAATTCCCGCAATCCGAATTAGGTATTTCTACCGATAGACAAAGATGAATGATTCCAATTAACTTAGGACGGCGATCTCAGGTGCTGCATGGTGAATGAACAAGATGGTAGCTCGACCAGTGCTCAAATCTGCATGCGCAGACCGGATTGACCGTCTTCAAAATGATCCTCTACAAGTGACATGATGGCAATTTGCCTGGCGCGGGGGTGTTCGGATGCACCGAATTTTACTCATAGATGATGACAAAGCTGTCCTGGAAGTTACGCAAGCCTTGCTCTCGATGGTTGGCTACAAAGTTACAGCTACATGCAACGGTAATGAGGGTTTGAGCTTTGTAGAAGAAAGAGAATTCGATCTGATTATCACCGATCTTCGAATGCCGGATGTGAGTGGAATCGAGATCGCCAGAATGTCAAAGAGGAAGAGCTCGAAGACTCCGGTGATTGTTCTGAGCGGATACATTGCCGATTATCCAGGGTCGGACCCCGCAAAGGATGGCATTCACATGATGCTCTCCAAACCTTTTGAGCTACAAACGCTTGTCATGAACATTGAAGCACTGCTCTCCTCAAAAGGCTCTCAAACCGTGTGTCCTGAGATTGACAGCACAACATCGGCCTTCTGTTGTGAGCAGAGATGAGCTCCACAATGGGGCTGTCCAACTCAGAAAAGACGCATCCCTCGTGCTGGAGTGTTACTCTTCGCTAAGGTCAAGGCAGTCCTGAAGCGCGATTCATTCAACTTGTGGCTTAAAACCTCAAATCCGTTGTTGAGCTCAGTTGATGGTGCAATGCTGTTATGAGCAGCTGCGCTCAAAGAAAAGCCGTTTGATGGAGGCGTCATATTCCATCAAACGGCTTGTCGAGCTGAAAGCTGTTATGCTAAACAGCTTGTTTTTACTGGCGGGGTCGAAGGGACTTGAACCCTCGGCCTCCGGCGTGACAGGCCGGCGTTATAACCATCTTAACTACGACCCCTAATTGGCTTGTTACTGGTGGGCGGAACAGGGCTCGAACCTGTGACCCTCGGCTTGTAAGGCCGATGCTCTCCCAGCTGAGCTACCCGCCCTCTAATACCCACCTGAGCGGGTATCATTTGCTTCGCTCGGAGTGCTAACTTGTATTCGATGGGTTCCTTAATGTCAAGTTTTTTTTGGTGATGACTGACATGCGGGACCCTTAGTGTGTGCGGATTTCGTCAACTACCGGTTTTTCGCGCTCGAAAAGAACTGCTTCTCCTTGTTTTGTCGGGTCGACAGGCTCGTGGAAGAGCTGGTCATCGCTTTCCAAAATTAACGCCTTGCGTAGCACTTCATCCATGTGCTCGACTATTTCAACATTGATTTCCTGCATGATCTTTTCAGGAATTTCTTTCAAATCCTTTGCGTTGTCTCTCGGAATAAGAACCGTTTTTATCAAGGCCCTGTGTGCGGCAAGTATCTTTTCCTTGAGTCCACCGATGGGGAGTACCCTTCCACGCAAGGTAATTTCCCCTGTCATGGCCACTTCGCTTCGTACCGGAATGCGGGTCAAGGCAGAAACAATCGAAGTAGCCATGGTAATCCCGGCAGAAGGGCCATCCTTAGGAATCGCTCCTTCCGGAACGTGCACATGGATGTCCAGTTTTTGATAGAAGTCCGTCTCGATCCCCAGTCGTGCTGCGCGTGATCGCACATAGCTGAGTGCGGCCTGAGCGGATTCCTGCATGACTTCACCCAATTTACCGGTAATGATGATTTTCCCTTTTCCGGGCATCAGGACTGTTTCGATTCCCAGCGTGTCCCCGCCAAATTCGGTCCATGCCAACCCTGTCGAGAGGCCGATTTCATCCTCTTCTTCGGCTCGACCGTATCGGTACTTGGGCACTCCAAGATACTCCTGGATGATCTCTTCGTTGAGTAAGATCTTCGTGTCAGGACCGTTGCGGACCACTTCCTTGGCCACTTTGCGGCAGATGGAAGCGATTTCTCTCTCTAAGTTGCGGACACCCGCCTCTTTGGTGTAATGCCGAATGATGTAGAGCAAATCATCGTCGCTGAAGACGACATTTTCCGGACCGAGTCCGTTGGTTTTTGACTGCTTGGCTAGAAGAAATTGTTTACCGATGTTCAGTTTGTCAAATTCGGTATAGCCGGCCATCTGAATGATCTCCATCCGGTCCCGCAACGGCGCCGGAATGGCATGGAGATTATTGGCAGTGGTTACGAAAAAGACTTCCGACAGGTCGTAGTCAAGATCGAGATAGTGATCGTTGAAGGCGTAGTTCTGTTCGGGGTCCAACACTTCAAGCAATGCGGCGGAAGGATCTCCGCGGAAATCCATGCTCATTTTGTCAACTTCATCCAGACAAAACACTGGATTGTTGCTTTTTACCTTCTTCAGGCTTTGAATTATTTTCCCCGGCAGAGCCCCTATGTAAGTTCGCCGATGCCCGCGAATTTCGGCTTCATCGCGAACTCCTCCCAAGGAGAGGCGAATGAAATTGCGCCCGGTCGATCGGGCAATCGATTTGGCGAGTGAAGTCTTCCCGACTCCGGGAGGACCCACGAAGCACAGAATCGGACCTTTCATCTTCTTGACCAAAGCCTGTACCGCCAAATATTCCAGGATTCGTTCTTTTGGCTTTTGCAGACCGTAGTGGTCTTCGTCGAGGATGCGCGTAGCCTCGTCAATATCTATCTTGTCATTGGTCTTTTCAAACCATGGAAGAGAAAGAATCCAGTCAATGTAGTTCCTGACCACCGTGGCTTCGGCGCTCATCGGAGACATAAGCTTGAGCTTCTTGAACTCGCTGCGCACCTTCGCGCCGGCTTCCTTGCTCAAGCGTTTGCGCCTGATGCGTTTTTCAAGATCCTCGAGCTCGGATTTGAAGTCGTCTTTCTCTCCCATCTCCTTTTGGATGGCCCGCATCTGTTCGGTCAGGTAGTATTCCCTTTGGGTCTTTTCCATCTGTTTTTTGACGCGACCCTTGATGCGCTCTTCCGTTTGAATGATATCGACTTCAGCTCTGATCTGTCCGAATAACTTTTCCAATCGCTCTGAAACGTTCAAAGTTTCCAGGAGCTTTTGCTTGTTTTCCAGTTTAAACGGCATGTAGGCTGCGACAGTATCTGCCAAACGTGAAGGAGCATCAATTGCTGCAACGGCATCCAGGACTTCCTGAGTTATTTTCTTATTGTGCTTGGAGTAGGTTTCGAACGCAGCTCGAACATTACGGCGCAATGCTTCAATTTCATTGGTTTCCGTAATGACTTCCTCCAGTGCCTCCGCCTGGACGTAGAAATGTTCGGAGTTGGGAACAAAATTCAGTACCCGACAACGGTATTCGCCTTCGACGAGTACTTTCACTGTCCCATCGGGCAGTCTTAAAATCTGGAGAATATTGGCGACCGTTCCGATGCGGTAGATTTCCGATTCACTCGGACTATCTGTTTTTGCTTTCCGTTGCGCGGCCAAGAAGATCTTCTTGTCATGGCTCATGGCCTTTTCCAGGGCGTTGACGGACTTATCGCGGCCGACGAAAAGAGGCACCACCATGGACGGGAACACCACGATGTCGCGCAACGGCAATAGGGGCAACGTGAAAGAGCCGCGCGAATGTTGTTGATCGTCTTTGTTGCGGTTCAGCTTAAACATAACTCGTAAGACTTCTCCATCGGATTGATTCTCTCAGTCGAGTTGACTTCGACCGAAAGTTGATAACAAACATCATGCTTGCTCGTTCATGCCGACTCTTGTGTTTCACTTCGATACAGCAACAGAGGGTTCTCCTGCTTCAAAATCACGTCCTCGTTGACAATGCATTCATAAATTTCTGGATGCGATGGTAAATCGTACATGATATCGAGCATGATATTTTCCATAATCGATCGAAGTCCGCGCGCACCTGATTTGCGCCGAATAGCTTCGCGCGCAATTGCCTTTAATGCGCCGTCTGTGAATCGGAGACGGACATCTTCCATCTCGAACAGCTTCTTGTATTGCTTGGCCAGAGCATTCTTTGGCTCTGTCAAGATGCTGATCAATTCTTCCTCGGTCAGCTCATTCAAAGTGGCGATTACCGGCAGCCGACCGACAAATTCAGGAATCAGGCCGAACTTGAGCAGATCTTCGGGTTGCACCCGAACAAGGATCTCACCGATATTTCGGTCTTCTTTACTCTGAATCTCGGCACCAAAGCCCAGCCCCTTAATCCCAATCCTGGAATTGATGATCGTTTCGAGATAATTGAACGCGCCGCCACATATAAAGAGAATGTTAGTGGTATCGATCTTTATAAATTCTTGTTGCGGATGCTTGCGACCTCCTTTGGGAGGCACATTGGCAACTGTTCCCTCCAAGATTTTGAGCAGCGCTTGCTGTACACCTTCCCCCGACACATCGCGGGTGATGGAAGGGCTGTCTGATTTCTTTGCGATCTTATCGATTTCGTCAATGTAAACAATACCGCGAGAAGCTTTTTCTATGTCGTAATCTGCGGCTTGAATGAGGCTCACCAGAATGTTCTCAACGTCCTCGCCAACGTAGCCCGCTTCAGTCAGAGTTGTGGCGTCGGCGATGGTAAAGGGTACGTTAAGGATCCGTGCCAGTGTTTGCGCCAGCAATGTTTTCCCGGAGCCGGTTGGGCCTATCATTAAAATGTTGCTCTTCTGCAATTCAACATCGTTTTTGTCCAACTTCATCTCAATGCGCTTGTAGTGATTATGGACAGCCACCGAAAGAATCTTCTTCGCTCGCTCCTGGCCTATGACATACTGATCCAGGATAGACTTGATTTCAGCCGGCTTAGGTATCTGAGTCGCTCTGGATGCCTCTTCTCTCTCGTATTCTTCGGCGATAATATCATTGCAAAGCTCAACACACTCATCGCATATGTAGACTGTCGGTCCAGCAATCAATTTCTTGACTTCATCCTGACTTTTTCCGCAGAATGAACATCTCAGCTCTCCACCACGGTCATCGCGCTTTCTAGCCATTAAGATCCTCCTTGGCTATTTAATAAAGGCGAGAGAAAAACTCTCTAGTATATTCTCTCGCCCGATCAACCTATCTTTATTCTCTGCCCAAATCGTTACAATTTGGCAAAGCTATTATAATCATAAAGCCGCCCCTTGACTATAGTAAACACTTGCTTCGGCTTCCGATTAGTCTAACACAGGTAACCTGAGCAACTAGAAAGGTCAACCTATTTCAGAACGTGTCCACTCAACCGAAGCCACACCCCTCGCCTGTCCCGGGAACCCTGTTGCCGTTGGTGTGCTTACATCAAGAACGCACCCAAGAAAGTCGCCATGCGGTTGCGCAAAGAGCCGACTTACAAATTTACGTGATATGCAATTATCGGTCCAGAAGTGGGA
>JAVEVM010000136.1:0-7147 GCA_034005055.1 Desulforhabdus sp.
GGTGACCGACAGGAAATGCAACATGAGCATCAGCAAAGAATTATTGGACATCCATGCGTGCCCAAAATGCAAGGGAGACATCCACCTGACTGAAGCCCCGGACGGGTTGATCTGCAATAACTGCAAACTGTTGTACGAGATTCGAGACGGTATCCCCATCATGCTGATTGATGAAGCTAAGCCTCTGTCCGATTGAGGCATGTTGGGCATTCCGCCCCAAAATACTTGTCGGAGCGGCAAAGCTTCCCTGGTACGGCATGTTATGAGTCTACCTCAAGAACCACAGACGGCCAGGCTGATCGCGGGACTGTTGTTCCGTGAGCCCAACATCCAGCAGCAGACCTTAAAGGCGCTCACGGAGCGGTTCGGTCCCTTTGACTTCTTAAGTGAGCCCAAGCCGTTTACCTTTACCGACTATTATGAAAAGGAAATGGGCGGATCTATTTACCGCCAGACCGGTAGCTTTGAGCAGCTCGTACCACCGGATTCTCTGCCCGATATCAAGCTTTTTACGAATAGACTGGAAAGAGATTTTTCAGAAGAGAATCGGCGGATGGTGAACATCGACCCGGGATTGCTCAGCGAAGAGCGACTGGTACTGGCCACCGGGAAGAACTACATCCATCGAGTCTATTTGCGCAACGGTATATTTGCCGATCTCACCCTGATTTATGAACAAGGAGCTTATCGGCCTCTTACCTGGACATATCCCGATTATCGGGAGCCCGACCTGTTGCATTTTTTAGGAATCCTTCGACAGAAGCTTATTTTTCAGCGCACTAGTCGACTCCCGCGTAAGGTCTAATTGAAAGGAGCCCTCTTTTGATTCAGAGTATGACGGCCTTCGGCAGAGCTCAGCGAGAAGAACTGGGATATGCCGTAACGATCGAAGTTAGAACTTTGAACGGCCGCAATCTAGATATATCTGTTCGGCTGACCAAGAATTTTTCAGAATTTGAAGAAATCATTCGCAAAAAAATCGCTGAAACTTTCCGCCGAGGCCGCTTCGAAATATTTGTTCAGATCGAGCCCGTACTGATCGAACTGAAGACGCCGCAGATCAATCTCGAGATCGCCCGTTCATATTGGAGGCAGTTGCAGGATTTGCACGAACATTTGCCCACGAGTGATCCGCCCACCTTGCGCGACCTGCTCAGCATTCCTTATTTATTTGAAACGAATAAGGATGTTACCGATCGAGAGGCGCTGAAGAGTGTTTTGACCGGTGCTCTGTCGGATGCCCTGCTAAATATTGTTGAAATGCGAGCCAAAGAAGGCGAATCCCTGCTCAAGGACTGCCTTGACCGCCTATCGGCCGTTCGCCGGGAGCTCTCTTTGGTGGAAGGACGCAAGCAGCAAGTAATATTTGAATATCAAAATCGAATACGTGATAGGATAAAAGAGCTTCTGGGGGATGCGGAGGTAGATGAAAATCGGCTGCTGCAAGAGGTGGCCTACTTTGCGGAACGCTCGGACATTAATGAAGAAATCGTAAGACTGCAAAGCCATTTGAATCAGTTTGAGGAGCTCCTGACCGGCGGCGAGCCTGCCGACGGGCGGAGGCTCGACTTTCTGACCCAGGAACTGCATCGGGAAGTCAATACTATCGGCGCCAAGACGGGCGATTTAGATGCGATTCAGAGCGTGGTCAGAATGAAAGGTGAGATCGGCAAGCTGCGAGAACAGGTGCAGAACATAGAATAAGCCCGTCAGGGTTTTTGGTCTTGTCTTTTTGACTGCCCGGGGCAGCTGAATGCATACGGGCACGAACAGTTCATTTCATTTCATTTGATTGAGGTTTTTATGGATAGAAAATTGCTCAACATTGGCTTCGGCAACACTGTGATAGCAGGCAGAGTCGTCGCGATCGTTTCGCCCGCTTCGGCTCCCATGAAACGACTCAAAGAAGATGCAAAGCAGGCCAACAAATTGATCGATGCAACCATGGGGAGAAGAACTCGTTCTATTATCATAACCGACAGCGATCATGTCATACTTTCCGGCGTTCAGGCGGAAACGATTGCCCAAAGGCTGCTTTCCGACAACTCCGTTAAAGAGACCAACCTCATAAAACGTGAAAAAAATACTTAAAATGCCCCGGCAACCTGCTTCAAGTCAGATTTTCGTGGTTTCCGCTCCATCCGGAGTCGGCAAAACCACACTCATCAACAAGATAAGTCCCAATTGGCCGAATCTATGCTTTTCCGTTTCTGCTACGACTCGCCCTCCACGTGCTGGAGAAGTACACGGAAAAGATTACCTGTTTTTCAGCAGGGAGGAGTTCATCCGAGGCGTTCGCGAGGATCGATTTCTTGAGTGGGCGCATGTGCACGGAGAGTATTACGGCACCGACAGCCGCCAAATAGAGGGCTGGCTTACGGAAGGCAAAGACGTATTGCTCGATATTGATGTGCAGGGTGCCCGCCAAATTCGATGCATGCTTCCATGGGCACGGACCATATTCATCCTGCCGCCCTCGATGGATGTGTTGCAAGAGCGGCTGCGCAAACGCGCCACCGAAACAATCGAGGTATTGACCAAACGTTTGGCTGCGGCTCAGCGAGAAATACAGGAAGCCATCTGGTACGATTTCATCATTGTAAACGACGATCTACAAGAAGCTGCAGCAGATTTCAATGCCATACTTCGTGCCTGCCATTGCGATCGTGCGGCTCAGACGTCGAAACTGAAGCCTTTCCTATTACCCAGTCTCCAACCCGTGATCGATTGAGAGACCGCGGCAAATGGTCAAAGTAAAATCTTCAGACAGGACGGCAATCTGGATTTCCGGCATAATTCCAGTCAAAGCAGCGCTCCGGTCGGGGAATATCTCCATTGACGAAATGGTCTTCAGTAGAACCGATCGAAAAACCGAGGAACTGTTGAGCCTTAGCCGGGCAAGAAACCTTTTGGCTCGCCAGGAGAGTCGCGACGCCCTAACCTTGCTGGTAGGGCACTCTCATCACCAGGGAGTCGCCCTGCGCGGAGCTGAATTCCCTTACCTTTCGATGGAAGATGTTCTTATGCAGCCTCTCGACTCCGTCGAACCGATGGTAATCCTCGATTCTGTTCAGGACCCGCAGAATTTTGGAGCACTGCTGCGCAGCGCCTGTTTTTTTGGTGCAAAGTCGGCGGTCATAGCCAAAGACCGTGCCGCGCAAGTCACCGCCACGGTGGTCAAGGTGTCGGCGGGCGCAACGGCCTACCTGCCCGTGGTGCGGGTCACGAATTTGGTGGCTGCCTTGCAGCGCCTAAAGGAAAAAGGGCTTTGGATTGTAGGTCTGGATTTGGAGGCGGGCAAGCAGTTATACGATGCGGACCTTACCGTACCTTTAGGAGTCGTGGTGGGGAATGAGCAAAAGGGTATTCGTCCGCTGGTTCGGAAAAACTGCGATCTTTTACTGCAAATACCGGCCAGGGGACCCCTGCAGTCTCTGAATGCCGCCACAGCCGGCGCAGTTGCTCTGGCGGAAATCCAAAGGCAAAGGGCGGCTACGATCGGTCGGAGTTGACTCTTGTGCGTCAAAGTTCATGCCGCTTGACGGTCTGGTGGATGTCGCCGAATACACGACTAAAAAAGATTATTGCCATGCTCAGGTAGAAGCGCCGGTGAGGTTTGTAACGGCGTACTTTCCTGCCATGCAAAGAGCTGAAGCCAATGCAACAAATTCAATCAGCTCCGGCAGGGATATCCTGTCATTAAAGCCACCCAGGTGAGGTCCGGTCAAAATCTCGATGTCTTTTTCCCCTTTGCTGAATCCTGCAGCCTGGTGCTCCGAGTAGCCCCACTCGACCAGAAATTCTCGAAACTGCCCGTCGCTCATTTGCCGCTGATCGACAGCTCGCAAAACCTCGACCATGTGCCGGTCTACTCCCATCTCCTCAATCATTCGCGAGCCCAACCCGCTGGTACCAAAAGCCATTCGAGTAGGAACCCGATCTTTTGTTCGATCCTGAAGATGTAGCTGCCCTTGATGCTTATGGGACGAGGAACAGCAAAGTCTATGTTATAGGCGTGCTTTTTCGAACCGAGATGATGCATCCATACCGCTTCATTATTCAGCTCTTGCGGACAATCCTGTTCGCGCGCCATCTTAAGCACAAACAAGGTGTCTGCTTCATCGGTGCGGAAGATCAGGCTCCAGGCTCCTTCCCGCAATCGGATGACTTTCGACGGCTGGGACCGCCTGCCTACGCAGGAGCTCCCCCAGGCTTATAAGCGGCACCTTCGATTTTGCTGCATTTACGATTATCGGCCCCCGAATTGGCAGGGGCAATGAGCCCAGTGCTTCGGCGGCCGTCCTGCGCGGATTTCCGTCGGTGTTTAAAAGCGCCTGTTGCAGGGCCGAAAATAGCCTGCTGTGCCAGATTCTCATTGGCACGGTCGTATACCGCAATGGATGCAAGAGCGTCTGCCTCTTCTTTGTAGAGAAAAAGTGCCCGCGTTTGTGAACGGTGCCTTGTAGCGGTTAGAACACCCTTCAGTGTTGCAACTGTTTCCGATCGGACAAGATCCCGAGCCTCTTTCACCAATGCGTGGAGGCTGCATACACTCATGTACAAGGCGCAAAAATCCAGATCCCGATAAGAAATGGACTCTTCCAGTTGAGCTCGATATCTTTCCAGCTGAAAGGCTTCCATCCTATGCCTGCAGTTGCTTCAGCTTCTCCAGGACTTCAGCGGCATGTCCACTGCTTTTGGCTTTCGGCCATAGGTATTTGATCACCCCCTCCGGATCGATGAGAACGCTGCTTCGCACTACTCCGTGGTATTCCTTGCCATACAATTTCTTTAATCCCCAAGCGTTGTAAGCTTCCAGGACAGTGTGTTCTGGATCGCTCAGAAGTTCCACCTTTATTCCGTGTTTGGCCATGAATTTCTGATGAGAAGCTACCGAATCGGGACTGACCCCCAATGCGACAGCTCCAAAACGGTGAAATTCAGCCTTGAGCTCTGAAAACTCCAGAGCCTCTGTGGTTCAGCCTTTGGTGTTGTCTTTCACATAAAAAAACAAGGCCACCCATCGGCCGTGCAGATCCTTCAGACAAGCTTGAGCTTCCATTGTTGCCGGCAGGCAAAAATCCGGAGCCCTCTCTCCCGCCTTCAAAGCCTTTTTCTCGCTCATGGACAACCCTCCTGAAATGTTGACCCGTGTGATACATTGATTGTCAGAATAGCCGCTGGGTGAGAAAGTGCCAAGAGTTTTGAGTGCGCTCGGGATCAAAGGTTTTGGAGGTCCCTGAGCTCTTTGGCCGGTGGTAAATGGCGGAAATAAACATGCAGGCGGTCGAAGCTGGTGCGAGGTTAGAAGACGCGTAGACATGGAGAAGGAGAGAGGCGCAGACCGTTGAGGGTCAGATGTACGGAAGAAGCGCCGACAACATCCTGATATAGAATCTCTGCATTTTCAGCGCTCCCTCCGGTGAAATGACGAAATCCCTTTAGTAGGCAGACCGAAACCAGCCGGTCGTTTTGTTCACCTGGATCTTATCAGCCAAAGAACCATCCTTGGTCAGAATGTCGGCCTCGTAGAAGCCATCCTTGTTGGAAATATCGCCCAGCTTCAGATTAGGATTGTTGGTCGCTTTCAAATAGTCCTGCAGAAGTGTCGAAGCTTGCTCCTGGGTGAGCTGCTTACCCGATTGAAGAGCATATTGGCTCGCCATCATACCACGACCTCTATGATGCCATCCTCCCATGCCAGCCCCGCGACCATATCCTGGGCATTGCCAGCCTCCTTGAGTTTTCAACGACATCCACGGGCAGTACCAGCCTCCCTGTGGCGACTGCTGCTCGACTGCACTGGCTGGCTGCTGAGCCTGAGTAGTCTGCTCCTGGGCATAAAGGTTAGGGAGAAACACCACTGCCATCGCCATTACCAGAATTCCTGTCAAAGCTAATTTCTTCATGTTCCTTTACTCCTTGCGGGAAAATTCATTGTCAGACATTTTGTCTGGTATTTGCTGCAATTCACATCGGCTACTGATCGACCGCGTCCTGGTTGGGGTTCATCCGACCGTAGCCCTGACCTCCTGCAGAACGCATCGGCCCGTATTGATTCCTGACGTTAGTCCAGGCTCCGGATCGCGGGCAATACCAGCCCGCTTTCGACTGCTGCGCTCCGGTCCGGACGCTGTTTCGATATGGGCAATTGCCGTCGCCCGGTCCATATCCACGCCCGCCCTGTCGCGCATAACTCAGGCCTGTGCCCAAAACCACGCAAAATGCCAGTAGGATTGTGATGATCCATATTTTTTTCATTCTCTTCTGCTCCTTTAATTTCTACACGTTATACTAAAAGTGCTTTTCTCTGCCTGGCCGATTCTCTATTCCAGTTTTTCTAATCACCTCCCTACTCTTCTTGGGTTGAAAATGCTGATACTTTTTCGCATTTGAGCCTGGAATAGAGCAGGACTTGTGCCAGGAATGCGGTTCTGTGAGTAAGTATCAGTTTTTAAATGACTTTTTTATTCTCTCAGGGTGCCATCAGAGGTTCTCGTGAGGGATGACATGGATAAAAAATATCCGACTTTTTCGCCACTAGCCCTCATCCCTGGATAAAATTTATCCAGACCGTCCGGCATTAGGGTCCACCGGCTGCCTAGAACCCGCTTGATTGGCTTCCGGCACAGCTCATGCTAATAGAACCGTCTCAGGGAGAGCAGAAACGAATTACCTTTTTTGGAGCTATTCATATGCCGACATTAACTCAGAGACCGACCCGCTGGGCTTGGTTCTCGCCCTGGATGATCATCGGCTCGGTATGCATTCTGGCGGGAATCCTGCTGGTATTGGCCATAAAGAATATTAACCGGGAAAAGCAGTTCATGATGCGCTCTTTGCTTACCGAGGCGAATATGCTCATCAGCTCGTTGGAGGCAAGCAGCAGAACCGGCATGATGGGAATGGGCTGGGGACAGCACCAATTGCAGCTGTTGCTTGAACAAACCGCGCAACAGCCGGATGTTCTTTATGTTCGGATAGTGACGCCGCAAAGCGAGGTTCTGGTCGACAGCCACATCGACCGGCCCGGCTCGATTCTGCCGTTTGTGCCGCCTCCAGCCGGTCATACAATCCATCGCTTTGTCGAAAACGAAAGAATGTCCTTTGAAGTAGTCCGCACCTTTCAGCCATGGCTGAAGCACAA
>JAVEVM010000137.1:0-7137 GCA_034005055.1 Desulforhabdus sp.
TTCGGCCATCCTTTCCGCTTCGGCTTCCAACTCTAAAAGGGAAATCCGCAAGAGCGCCTGCAACCGGTGGTCCAGCTCCCGGATTCGCTCCTGCCTGTCGGGACGTAAGGATGCTCTAAGCTCCGCCAGCGGATTGAACCAATGATCTCGCAAGAAGCATTGGAAATCGTCCCAGTTGGGATCACGTTCGCTTTTTTGATGCTGACGCAGCAGGTAGAAAATCGTTCTGCGGTTAATGGCCCCGTTCAGCCAGCCTCTGTATATTTCTTCTCTTTTTTCGTCCAGTTGGTCCACAATCTGATGGATTCGCTGCTGGAAGGTGGAAATCCGTTCCTTTTTCAGCAGGTCGGAAAGCTGACGGTACATCTCCTCTTTGATTCTGCCGAGAGCCACGCCCCGTCGGCTCGCGATTTCATGATAACGATCGTCAGCAGGTGCGCCGTCTTTGAGGATGTCGGAGCGAATAGCATAAAACTCACGCTCGGCTTCTTGCAGCTCCTGGTCCTGGGCTGCCAGTCGACGAGCGGTGACGGTGGTATAGATCCAGATCTTTTCATCCACAAATTGTTCTCTTCTTTCCCACTGACGCTGGATCGCATTCTCAAGCACGCTTTCATCAATACCGGAAAGATCGTACCCGGAGGTCAAGAAATCATTTAGCAGTTTTTGCAGACTGCCGTTGTTTTCCATATTCAGTAGCACGTGAAAGCGAATGAAGTTTATGAGCTCGTGCACGGCCGCTGAGATATTGCGTTTTTCCTTGCGCGACACTCCTTCCGAGAGCCCGCGATTGATGGCTTCCTTATCCTTGACTCTGGAAGCCAAAAGAGGAATTCCCAGAGTTGTGCCAGGCAGGCTCTTTGATCCCGGACCCTCAAGAATACGTTCTTCGGTGAAGCGCAGCCAGGCTGCCTCCATGATATCCGAGGTTTCTCTGATTTCCCGCAATAGAGCGGTCAGGGAATCGAGGTTGCCCTCCATTTTGGCGAGCAGAAAGAGGTAGTGCAATAGTCTATCGCGATCCATCGTTTTGCTTCTTTCCAGAACAAGGTCTACGAAGCTCTTCAGCTCTGGAAAGGCTTGCAGGAGGGCATCTTCTTCCCTGGGTCGGTCAGCCGGAAATGCCCGCGAATCAGTGCTCGCAGCATCAACCAGACCTAGCCTAGAACTTTGCGCCAGGAAAGAGCCCTTAGCCGGGCGCCGCAGCGATTCGCAGTGGCGTGTCAGGATCAACCGACAGATCGCATCGTCAAGCAGCTGGTTCTGCAGATTGCTATGGGAAGCGAGTAGCTTCTGCAATTCTGCCTCAATCACCTTTCTCTCTTTCCCGTTCCTGAGCTCCCTGCGGATGAGAAGACGGAGGCATGAAGAGGGAGCATCAAACGTCTTATCTTCATCGTTGCCGCTCGCTTCGATCATCTTTTCAAACCAGAGCCGCTCCTGCTCCTCCAGGTGTCTTTCTCTGACGGCTGCAGTGATCAAGGCGCGGATCAAGGCAACCCGCTTGTACAAAGGCTCGTCCCAGTTGGTCAAATACCAGGGGGAGCTCTGTGGTGCGCTGAGGGGGTCGGCTCCGTCAGTTGAAGGCTGGTCCTGCAGCGCTTTCTTTTCAGTTGTCGATAGCTGATCCATATGGCAGGAAAAATTAATATCGAAGCTGAACTTCTCCTCCTGGAATTCGTTCCATAGCTTTTCTGCGTCGAGCAGTACCCAATCTTCCATTGAGACGAGCGAAGAGCCGGCCTTTGGGCCAACCGCATCTACCCCGCTTGGTTGAGCTTTGCTGACCAGAGCCTGGATGAGCTCTCTTAGATCCTCGATAACGGCGATCGGATTCTCTCGACCGGCTCTCCGGAACTGCTCCAGTTTGTTGCGCTTTTGCTCCAGCAAAAATATTTCGACATCCACCAGGTGATTTATGAGAGCGTCCAGTATCCGCGCCGTATTCTCGGCAAAGAGCACTTCTGCTTTGAGTGTGGATAGAACCTGGCCGGCAGACAAGGAAGATTCCTGATGCCAGTAAGCGTTCTTGATGATTTTGGAAAAATCCTCCCAGTCCCGGATAAAAAAATCGGGAAGATTCATGGTCAATAAATCTTCGTTCCACCAATAGCTGAAACCGTCATGATGTTTGTCAAAACGATAGCGCAATACCAGATAGCGATCCTCAGGGCTCAGCTGGTGCAGAAAAAACACCCTCTGGTATATTTCGGCTGCAACCCAGGCGGGGTCCTGTCTCAGCAGCAAAGGCCGGCTCTGGCGATTTCTGTTTGCCAGGTTGAGCCAGTTCTGACGTTCTTTTAGCATCCGATATTCCGCCTTTAGCTTTTCCTCACCATATTCTGCCAGGAACGATCTTTCATCCTCCCGCAAACGTTCGACGGCTTCACGGCCCATGTGTTTGCACAGCTCTTCGTAGACCTTCTCCAGGCTCGGGTGTTTGAAGATTTGAGGTTTGGCGGGGAGGTTCTCCCAAATCCCCCTAAGTCTTTCCATAATCAGTCGGCGTGCTTTTTGAGCCTTGGCGGAAAGCACATTCTGAAAGACTCGCCTGTCCGGTGACGATCTCCATTGACGGTGGTTTGACAACAGCTCCAGCATATTTGTCGAGCGGCTGCCGTTCTTACCGCGTTCTTCATGCTTCTGCAGCCGGTTCATAAGGGAAGGCACCGCATGTGTCGGCAGCTGGACGCAATGCCGAGGCTCCGCCCGGCCGGCCAGCAGTGCATGGGCAAACTGGCGGCAGCTGGTGTGTCCGCATGCGGCGCAATCGAGCTGCGGGAGTAGTTGAAGAATTTCCCGGACGACACTCTCGGACGCTTCCGGCGCTGCATCTTGCGGCTTCAGAAGATCCAATAGGGTCGATTTCAGAGTCTCATGGGACAAAGTATTGGCTGGAAGCTCCACCTTGCCGGCCGCATGTTCCAGTTCGAGCAGCAGGCCATCCAGATCTCCATCGTCCAAAAAGCGGCTGACATCATCGCCTATCCGCCTGTGGATCTGCCATGCAAGGTAGGCCTTCCACTCAGCGGAGCTCAAAAGATAGGGCCGCAGAAGCTCCCGGTACAAGGGCACGGTCGACTCGGAAAAGTCTTGCTGCACCGATAGAAACGCCATTTTCTGAATGGCTTCCAACGGTGGAGCCAGCAGATTGGAGATCTGTGCCACTTCATCAGGGGTTGCCTGAAGGCGCGGGAGGTCCGCTCTGTGCCTCTCGTAGGCTACCAAAGCCTTATAAAAAGCCGGTGTGAATTCATCAATGACGGAGCTGTAAACCTCTTCGAGGTCGCCTCCGGAGGTTTCAAAATGGCGTACGAGCTGCTCGACAACGAGTTGGGAGGGTACGGTGTTGCGCGCATATTGTTCTACAGACTGCAGGCTGTGGGGTTGGGCTTGTTTTATATCCAGCCCCCATTTTCTGCAAACCGCAGCTATCCGTTGGGGTTGAACCATATCAGGAATGCGGGCTATGCTTTCCTGAAACTTGTTCCGCAAATCGCCGCCGCTTCTTTCCCGCAGTGCCTGGAACGTCACATAGCGGACAAATTGAGTGTAATCATGAAAGCCTTGAATTTGTCGGCTGTGAGCGATGCGCTCCAGGGCTTCCCACTGCTGCCTCAATTCCCGGTCGATTAGTCGGTTAAGATCGTTTCGGGACTTGAGATCGTAGCCCTTTCGAGGGCGAACCAGCTGACGAACTGAGCTCTCGGGGAGCACTGTCCGAACTTCTTCCGCAAGTTTTTCCGGCTGCCTGCCGGGAAGCCAGGAAAAGCCGGCCAGTATCCAGCTCACGGCGAAGCGCACCATCTTTGTTACCAGATGCGCCTTAGGCAGCGGTTGCGTTACGGCCAAGACATACGCTTCGCAGTCGCCGACCACATCTTTTGCGATGCGGTTGTGCCATTCTACCATGATCTCTTTGCTCAAGAGCAGGTCTTGGCGGAAGTCGCCGGACAATCTTCCCAGAGGCAGGAACATTGGCAGCCGGGTTGTTTCCAGACGCTCCACGTCTTCCAGGCTGACGAGATGAGCTTCATATGGGTCGCGAAACCCTTGATGTTCAATGTTGAAGCCTTCCGCCTGCAAGCGATCGAGGAGCGTGCCGGTTTCGGGAATGCTGTGCTCGCCGATGGTTCTGGTCAGCACGACGCGCATCAGGTCCAGGATGTTGTCCAACTGCCGCGTGGCGAAAAGCTCTTCGATGCGCCGCCGTTCATTGGTGTCCAGGGTTTCGGCAAGGCAGTAATGATGACATTTCAGCAGTATGTATAGCGATGGCTGAACTGGTGCTCCCTCAAACAGTTCATTAGAAACCGGTCCTTCGAGCTCGTGGGTCAGCTCGCGACTTAAAGCTCCGATGTCTGGATCGTGCGGATCGGGCTGCTCCAGCAGGCGGAACTCGAGCCAGATCAATATATCTTCCAGGTTCCAGGCCGATTCTCCCGGTGTACGCAGCTCCGAGCGCAACAGCCGGTAGCGATCCAGCCGGTTTTCATGCTCTATGGCGTCTAGCCGGTGATAACGTTCAACGAGCAGAAATCGTTTGGTCCAGCCGGCGATCTCTTGACGGTGCTTTTGAAAAAAGCTCGCCTGCCCGATATGGTAAAGACCTGACAGCAGGGTAGGGGAGCCACCAGCGGGGAAAGTGCTCGCTTGCGGCCCCGGAGCTCTCAGCCGGTCGGGTGCCGTCGCTCCGCCTGCCGCTGCATGCCACTGTTTTCGAAACAAAAAAGATGCATAGCTGTGAGCGTCGTACGGGCCGTCCGCCCGGCAAGCTTCTTCCATGCTGAAGATTTTGTCGAGAGCATCTCGAGCAAGGCGTTGCACCTCCGAGTCATCCGCCGGCATTTCAAAAAGTGTATGGAGTTGAAACAACACCTGAGTAAGAAGCTGCTCCTTCAGGTCGAATGCCTCCTGTTGCCATCGGAGAGACAGATCAGCCGTCTGCTCCTCCTGGCGCAAACCGTTGTGCGTCTTTTTCTCTTTGCCGCCGGTTCGGAGAGGATACTTGCCTTCCAGCTCATCGTAGAGATTTGAAAGAATCTTCTTATCCAGCATAGGTCCTTCTCTCTTTGGATTTGGGTAAGGTTGTGCACTTGCGGCCAGGTTATTTCGGTCAATCGATTTGCAGCAAGCCCGGGACCACCCAGTCTCGATAGTATTCCAGATAGAAGGATGGATTCTTGGGCAAGCCTGGCAGGCATCTTTCCTCGAGATATCTTTCCAATTCGCGGGCTATGGTTTTCTGCCGCTTTTCCAGCGGCTCAGCCTGAAGCATTTCGTTTAATCCTTCCACAAGCTCCGTGAGTCGTTTCATCCCTTCTCCCTCAAACAATTCCCGCAGTTCCGGCGCGTGATGCTGCGCGAGTATTTCCCGGTGCAGTGTGCGATCGATTGTGTCGCGGTAGAGGTGCCTGAAATTGAGCAGGAGCTCCTCGGCCTCAGCCGGCAAACAGCGCTTGTTCAGTTCAAAAAGGGCTGAGCCGGTCTCCTTTTGAAGCCTACTGACGAGCTCGTGCTCGAAGTCTTCCGGATTGTAGAAAAGAGGCTCTTCTCCTTGCAGGGTTACCATCTGTGTCAACAGCTCTTCAATCTGTTGCGCTTCCTCCGAACTGTATTGCGGCTGCGGGGAAGGGACGGAGTCGACTGCGGTCACATTCGATTGCGGTCGGCTTTCTTGGCTGGTGAGCTCTATGGCTTCGGCCGCGCGCGGAACAAGACCTCCGGCATCTTCGATCCTTTGCCCGTAGATTGGCGATCCTGCGGCAACGCCATAGCTTGACATCAGAGCTGCGGATAAGTCCTCAGCCTCTTTCGGGTTTTCTTCCAGATAACGCTTTGCCAGGTCACGATCCGACTGTTCCCGCCCGTAGCGCAGCAACAGCAGGGCATGCCGCTTGTCTGCCTGCCCGCTTTCGATGCCGTGTCTTGCCAGGCGTATTTCGACATAAAGCACGACTTGCTGCAACAGGGTCGATTCCTGAAGGATTTCTCTTTGGCCTACAAACTCAACTTGCTGGTAAGCGGCCAGAAAGGCCGTGTAGTTTTTGGCTGACAGAAATCTCTTCAGCATTTGTGTGCGAGCTTCAAATTCCTCATCCTGATCCCTTTGGTAACGCAGATGCGTGGGCACTCTGGTGTGGCGATTGGTGTTGCGCAGGTCCAGGGCAGCAGCTTCCTGCAGCATCGCGCGCAAGATAGGATCTTGTTCCAGCCATTCCCGGATCAGAGCGGCTTCCCATTCCTGTGGAGGAACAAACAGCAAGTGAGTGGAAAGAAAGATCTCTTTCATTTCAGCCACTGTGATTTCCCGGCCGCCGAGCCCTCCCACCAAGATTCTAAGCTGCTTTCCGGCAGAAGCAGGCTGGCATGAGGTGAAACGGGCCAGAGAGCTTAAGATGCGGGAAGCCAGAGGAGGAATGGAACCGAAGCTGTTGGATCGATCCAGAACGACGATCCGCTGAGCCATGTTAAACCATGCGAACAGCTTCTCTTCAGGGAATGGGTTAAAGCAGCGAACGGATATACAGGCCATTCCGGACCAGCCCTTCTCCTCAAGCTCCTCCAGCGCTTCCGCGGCATTGGGATACAACGATCCTTGCATGATCAGCAGGGTCTCAATTCGCTCGGTGGGAGTAGCGGAGTTGATTTCCAGTTCATCCAGCCACGTGCCGGTAAGATCGTGCACGGCACGAACCGCGTAGGGATAAATCCTGGTGACTGCCTGGTGGGCTTTTTCAATCTCCGACTGAGTCTCCTGGTAGACCGCCGACGTGCCGCTTGGGCCGTGCACGATGAGGTCGCCCTGCCGGTTAACTAGTTTATGCTCCAGGTAATCGAAATCCCGCAGCGTCTTTTTCAGCCACGCGCGCACGCTGTCATCGGATGGAACTTTGACCAGTCCTATCTTGTGGGTGTCAGTGATACCGCCGATGGAGAGAATAACCGGCATTTTGGCAAAATGCGTGAGCAGGCGCGCCAGGTAAAGTGCCGGCACGTATTCCTGAATCCCTTTTGGCGCCAGCATTATGCCGCCGTCGTCTCTGAAGCTCATAAAGTCTGTATGGCTCTCCTCGATATTGAGATTGGGAGCGGCCAGAGCGCGTTTGGCGATGAGGAAAAGCCCTTCCAAGCGGG
>JAVEVM010000138.1:0-7133 GCA_034005055.1 Desulforhabdus sp.
ATGATGATCGAGCCGCCCATGACATTTCCAAACAGACGAAAGGAGATGGAAACCACTTTGGCCAGTTCACCAATCACATTCAGCGGCATCATAAAAAAGATCGGCTGGAAGTATTCGGAGACATATTTTTTCAAGCCTTTTGTGCGAATCCCAGCATAGTGAGCGATAAAAAAGCCCATTAGGCCCAGCCCAAGGGTAGTGTTCAGATCTTTGGTCGGCTCATCCATAAAGGGAACAACGCCGATCCAATTGCACAAAAGCAAGAACATAAAAAGCGTGCAGATAAGCGGGAAGTAGGTCTTTGCCATGTCCTCTTCCAGTGCGTCTCTAGTTAGCCCCCAAAAGATGCCGACAAAGAGCTCCGCAACTACCTGCAAGGGATTTGGTATCAGACCCTTGTTTCGTGAAGCGAGCAGGGCAAACAGGATGAGTATGCCCATTACCCACAAGGTCATGGTGATCGTGGTACGGTTAAAAACCAGATGCAGACCGCCGATGTCCGTGGCCCAGACCGAAATCTTGCCAATTTCATCCATGACTTACCTCTATTAGCGATGTTTCTTCCCGAGAATAGAAAAGCCAAAAAAATAGCCGCCAAGAAACTTCACCGGCAGGCCAACCCCGTCGCGACACTGCCGCCGCACTTTGCACACTCTACTGCCCGCTAATCCCAACCGCAGGCCCGATGATCCTGCATGCTCGTTATTTGGGCAATTTCTTGATTTGCAGGTAAACCGTATAGCCCCCTCCGACTATTCCGAGCAGGATGAAGATAACCAGCAGAATTCCGTGAGTATGCAGCCACTTATCCAAAAAATACCCTACCATGAAGCAAAAGACGATGGACCCGCCCATCGTCAATCCTGCCTGGCTCACAAAGGTCAGGTATTCAACCAAGTCCCGCTGCTTTTTGAAATCGCTCATGCTAATGGTCCTGCAGAAAGGACGTGACCCTTCTAGCATAGCTCATACCATTTGTGAAATATTTTTTTTGCTGGATTCTGTTTTTACCGCTCCCAGCTTTTGCCGACAAATTCTGCATCCGCTCTACCTCGGTAAATACCAACAACTGAAAACATCCGGTCTGATCGCTCAGAGGGCAGACGCCCCTCCTCCTAGATGGTGAAAAGCAGCAACAATGCAATGACCAGCGAATAAATCCCCGTGCTTTCGGTGACCGCCTGTCCAATGAGCATGTTGCGGACAACGACCGGGGCCACATCTGGATTTCTCGCCACTGCTTCGCAGGCTTTCCCGGCCGCGTATCCCTCTCCAGCGCCGGAACCAAAAGCGCCCAGGCCCATACAGAGACCAGCCGCTAAGTAGGCCGGTATGTGAATCAAACTGATCTCAACAGAGCTCCTAAACATCAGCAGCATTGCTATCACGAGTGCATAGATGCCCGTGCTTTCAGCCACAGCCTGTCCAACCAGCATGGTTCGAAGCAGTGTATTGGCCACCCCAGGTTGGCGGGCCATCCCTTCGGATGCTTTGCCGGCCACATAGCCCTCACCTATACCGGAACCGATTGCCCCAAGCCCCATGGAAATTCCGGCTCCGAGGAAAGCCGCCATCTTCACCCCGCTGGAGATATCCACCTAAACCTCCTAATAATTGGTAAGCAGTGAAAATTTGCTATTAGCTTCGCGCTTTTCGTGCAAGCTCCTTAAAAACACTGTTAAGCCCCAGGTAGAAGAAGCTAACTCCAAGCCAATACTCGGACCGAAAAGGCCCGTATACACAAACCTAGTTAGCCGCTGCTGGCCCTGCGTGTAAAGGTGAAAAAAATCACGCCCTTCACGCACAAGAGGCCGGCTACCGTAGCCGCGAGATTCAGATAGGGCAGCTTGATAGCCAGCAGTAACGGTATACTCAGCAGAGCAAATCGACCAAGAGTACAAAGATGATCCGTAGTCCTGCGCCAGCCCATCAGCCGGTGACGCATCTGCAAAGCCATGAGCTTAAGGTCCAAAACACCGAACAACGCCCCTAGAGCAATTCCCTTGGCCACGGGCGTATAATCCAAAGCCATGAATATGATAGTCCCGCCTAACGCAAGCCATAAGCTTTTCTTGATGATGGCATTCTGAAGCTTCTGATAATCATCCATACAGAACCCGCACATGGAGGCAGAATTACGCAGGGAGCCTCGCTTTTGATGAGCAAAGCCGTTGCTGTGCAAATGTGGTGCAGGTTCGCACTAGCCTTGGGGAATCCACCATGTTTGATTCTGAGACGGCTTCGGCTCCTCTGCTGAATGAAGAGCGTGCTTCTTGTAGCACGTCTTTGGCTGTTTGTGAAATATTTTTTTATTGCTTTGCTATTATTTTTCAGGCACTCAGGCTTTCAAAGGCATTTGCTCGGCAGATAAGATTTATGATAACTAATACTGCCCGGGGTTCGGTCGCCGCTAAAATTTCGGAGGTGGAAAAAATATGCCAAGCACAAGCGCAGCTCGCCACAGGGATACCAGCCCAAACCGCAAACTTTGTCTTTCAGCATGGGTATTTCTGCTGCTAGCCTTTTTTTGGCCGACGGCGCATGCGGCGGCAGGTTTCTTTGATCCGCTGAAACAGCGTCTCATTGCTGATGGCTTTCCCGCAAATTTTGTTAACCAGGTCTATCAATCGGACCCGGAGCCCCTGTTTAAGACGGTCGCCAGTACTCTGCGCATTCGGGAAAGCAAGCTCAACTACAACCAGTTTTTGCAGCCGTCCGCAATGGCCAGGGCACGACAGTTCTTGCGCGGCTATAACCCGGTGCTGGTAAGAACCGAGCAGGCCTATGGGGTAGACAAGCACGTCATTGTGGCGATTCTTTCAGTTGAAACCGGCTTTGGAAGTTACACCGGCTACACTCCTACCCTTGATATCTTGTCCACCTTTGCCCTCATGAACCGGGAAAGCTATCGGGATGTCGTCTGGCGGCTATTGAGGGCACAAGATCGAGCCAGATGGGGACGCCAGGCATTCGACGAGAAGCTGATAAAACGATCCGAATGGGCATACGAGGAGCTCCGCGCATTGCTCACCTGGGCTGACGGCCAATCTGTTCGAGTAACGTCGTTTAAGGGATCGTTGATGGGAGCTGTCGGCTGGCCGCAGTTCCTTCCTTCCAGCCTGGTACGACACGGGGTGGACGGCAATGGAGACGGTCGGGTGAATCTCTTTGAACCGACCGATGCCATTTTCAGCGTCGCCAAATACCTGACCGCCTACGGCTGGGGCACTGCAACGAGCCGGGCGGAAAAGGAAAAGGTCATTTATGCATACAACCACAGCCGCCCCTATGTTGAAACCATCCTGGCAATAGCAGACAGGTTGAAGGCGGAAGGATGAAGAAGGAAGGATGAAAAGATCGGCTTTCTGGCGTTCGGCATGATATGATTGCGTGTGAGTGCAAGGTGATCTTAGTGCATCATATGGAGGCGAGCTATGTCCAATACAACAATAACCATCCGCACCGATCCGGAATTGGCGGGCAAGCTTGCCGCCATTGCGTCGGCAATGGATCGCTCCCGTAATTGGGTGATCCAGGAAGCCCTTAGGCAGTATGTTGACACACAGATGTGGCAGATCAAAGGCATCAAAGCCGCGATCGCCTCTCTCGATGAGGGTGAAGGTATTCCTCACGAGCAAGTCATGGCTGAAGCACAAGCACTGCTCGACGAGCATGACTCCACCCCATGAAGATTATCTGGTCCCCCCAAGCCCGTGATGATCTTTTTGGCATTTATCGATACATTGCCGTCGACAATCCCGGCGTTGCGCGTGCCTTGCATGACAGAATAGCCTCCCGTGTCCTCTCGTTGTTGAAGACTCCTCAAATCGGGCGGGCCGGTCGTGTTGCAGGAACACGCGAGCTTGTTATTGCTGGAACCTCCTACATTGATACCCTATCGTGTTCGCGGAGAAGTCCTGCAAATTCTTCGCGTCTATCATACCGCCCGGCAGTGGCCGGAGTCTTTTGACTGAGCGATCCGCAGTCGGATTCCATCTTGTAAGTTGCATACGCCGCTTGCCTCAGCCGCACTGCCCTCTGTCATCTGACCTCTGTCATCTGGACGGTGGGCCCCAGGCGCTCTACCAGCATTTTTTCCACCGGCTCGGGAACGAGGCCGCTGACACACCCCCCGGACATCACGACTTCCTTAATAATCCGAGAGCTGATGTAGATCCATCGCATTCCTGTCATTAAATAGAGGGTCTCGATCTCATTACTCAATTTTCGATTCATCAAGGCCATCTGAAATTCGTATTCAAAATCACTGATGGCGCGAAGTCCCCTCAGGATCGCTTTTGCTTTGACCTTCCGCACATATTCAACCAGAAGTCCCTGGAAGGCATCTACCTGCAGGCGATTTCGCAACGGATGATCCCGCACCGATGATTCAATCATATTCACCCGTTCTTCTATGCTGAAAACCGGTTTCTTGGCCGGATTTGCCGCAATTGCAATGACAATGCGGTCGAAAATTTTCAAGCCACGCTCAAGAAGATCAAGGTGACCATTTGTGATTGGATCGAAAGAACCGGGATAGACCGCCACCTTATCCATAACCGCTCCTTTTAGCAGTGCTTCTCTGCTTCTGGTTTATCACTGGTTGGGGAGGTCTCCCTCAGATAAAAAGAGACCTTCGTATCACCATATTTCCGCTCGCGAGTCAATGCCCAATCCCCCAAGCGCGGAGGCAGGACTTCCCTTCGATGGTGCTCGGCAACGGCCAGAGCGGCAGGACCTACCAGGGGAGTCATAGAAACGATGGTGCGCTCCAGGAAACCTTTGCCGTAGGGAGGATCCAAAAAAACGACATGAAACCTGCCGATCATGCGCTCTTGTTTCGCCAGCCGACTGAGCACCCGGTCGACCGCCCCCTGAAAGACTTCGACCCGGTCCTGAGCCCCACATAATTTAATGTTTTCCTTGATGAGGCGGATTGCTACGCTATTGTCGTCAACAAAAACGGCTTGGGCAGCCCCTCGACTGAGTGCTTCCAAGCCTAATGCGCCGGTCCCCGCGAAAAGATCCAATATGCTGGCGTTCGGCAAATGCGGCATGATTATGTTGAAGATCGACTCACGCACGCGATCGCTGGTGGGCCGAATATTGCTATTTTTCGGGGAATGAAGCTTTCTTCCCCGAAATTCGCCCGCCACAATCCTCATGGTGGTTAGATCAGGTTCCGCTCGACCAGGATCTCTGCGATCTGCACAGCATTGGTTGCCGCGCCTTTTCTGATATTGTCGGCAACCACCCACATGGTCAAGCCGTTCTCCACCGAGGGATCTTTACGAATGCGGCCCACCAGGGTTTCATCTCTGCCCTCGGAATCAATGGGCATAGGATATAGCTTGTCAGCCGGCGTGTCCACCAGCTTCACACCTGAAGCTGAAGAGAGCAGATCACGGACCTGTTCAACCGAGATGGGATTTCTGGTTTCGACATTGACCGATTCAGAATGACCGTAATAAACAGGCACCCGCACCGTAGTCGCGCAGACCCCAATGCTGTAGTCATTAAAGATCTTGCGCGTTTCGTTAACCATCTTCATCTCTTCTTCCGTGTAGCCATTTTCCAGGAACGCCCCGATATGAGGCAGGCAGTTGAAGGCTATCCGGTGCGGGTAAACTTCCCAGTTTACCGGGTCTCCGTTGCTCAAGTCTTTAATTTGTCGGCGCAATTCGTCCACCGCTCGCTTGCCGGTGCCGGAAACAGCCTGAAAGGTAGTCACCACGATTCGTTTGATTCCGACGGCATCCTGTATGGGCTTCAGTGCCACAACCATCTGTATGGTCGAGCAATTGGGGTTGGCAATGATACCGGGGGCGACCGTTACCGCATCCGGATTCACTTCGGGCACTACCAGCGGGATTTTCGGGTCCATCCTGAACGCACTGGAATTGTCCACCACCACACAACCGGCTTGCGCAGAAATTGGAGCGAACGTTCTGCTCACGCTCCCCCCGGCGGAAAACAACGCCAACTGCAGCCCTTCGAAGGAATCCTCGCGAAGTTCCTCAACCGTTATCTGCCGTCCCCTGAATGAAAGCTTTTTCCCTGCCGAACGTGCCGAGGCCAATAATTTCAAGCTTCGAACGGGGAAGGATCTTTCCTCCAGAACTTGAATCATCATATTGCCCACTGCACCGGTCGCGCCCACAACCGCCACATCAAAAGCTTTATCTTGCATGTTCCGATCACTCCATTAATTGGGACTCGGAATAACCATCGTCCCATTATTTTCCTGCAAAGCGGAGCTCTTTCAGCCCCGCATCACCCTGGCACGGCCTGCGCCCTGCATCGCATGTGCAAGAAGCCTATCTGTTTTTTCCCCACTCAATTGCCGGCAATGTGGCTTGCCACCAGATCGCCCACCTCAGTGGTGGTATAACCCATTTGCCCCGCGGAGAGGCTCTTGATGTCTTCTGCCACCACTTTTCGAATTGCATTTTCCACTCTTAATGCGACTGAATTTTCGCCCAAATGTTCCAGCATCATCTGCACCGCAGCAATCGCCGCCAGGGGGTTGATTACATTCATGCCGGTATACTTAGGGGCCGAACCGCCGATTGGCTCGAACATTGAGACTCCCCCGGGATTGATGTTACCCCCTGCCGCTATTCCCATTCCTCCTTGAATCATCGCACCAAGGTCGGTGATGATATCACCGAACATGTTATACGTCACGATAACATCGAACCACTCCGGGTTTTTTATCATCCACATGCAAGTGGCGTCCACATGAGCGTAGTCAGTCTGAATGTCCGCATACTCCTTTGCCACCTCGTAGAAGGTCCTCTCCCAAAGATCAAAGGCATACGTCAAGACATTGGTTTTTCCGCAGAGGGTGAGCTTTTTGCGCTTGCCGCGCCGACGGCAGAAATCGAAGGCGAATCGCAAGCATCGCTCCACACCCATGCGCGTGTTGACGGATTCCTGAACCGCCACTTCATGCTGCGTTCCTTTGCGCAGAAAACCGCCGGTTCCGGCATATAAGCCTTCAGTATTTTCCCGCACTACCACGAAGTCAATCTCTTCCGGTCCCTTATCCTTCAAGGGAGTTTCCACCCCCGGATAGAGTATTACAGGGCGTAGATTGATGTATTGGTCCAATTGAAAGCGAAGCTAGATCG